>DATLSW010000032.1:0-3078 GCA_035533955.1 Ktedonobacteraceae bacterium
GCCTACAATCGCACGGATGCCGACCAGCTTGCCGGGCAATTATTAAGCCAGCAAGCCACCCAGCAGTTAGGCGGCAATTTCCACCTCCTGGGTACGCTGTCAACGGATGTGCCGCGCATTGTGCAGCAGAACGCGAACGGCGTCGCCTATTTGAGCATCACTGTGCATGGAGCGTGGCGCTATCATTTCTCCGCGCAGCAAATGAACCATTGGCGTCTTTCACTCAAAGGGCTGCCCAGAGAAAATGCTCTGGCCTATCTGAATGAGCAGACCGGCGTTTCCGCCGTACAACTTCAGCTTCCCTTCGGCACAGACCATCTTCCCGCCACGACCAACCTCATCCAGATCGTACTGATGAATTCGTGATTCTTTTCTCTGATATGCTATTATGCTATACTGATCACGGCAATGGCGTGCTTTGGCAGCGTAGCCCTGGCACAGTAGCGCGAAATCGGGAAAAGGAATCGATAAGAGAGATGAGTGAGAAATCAGCGCCCGCGTTGGGTGAAATGCAGTATTATAGCTCCGTCCTTGAATTGATCGGCGAGACGCCGTTAGTGCGCCTGAATCGCGTCGCCAGCGGCGTGCCGCCGGTAGTGCTGGCGAAAATGGAGATGTTCAATCCAGGCGGCAGCGTCAAAGATCGTATCGGCCCGGCAATGATCGACTATTGCGAAAAGCAGGGCTTACTGCAACCGGGCGGCACGATCGTCGAGCCGACGAGCGGCAATACCGGTCACGGTCTGGCGATTGCCGCCGCCATTAAGGGCTATCATTGTATTTTTGTCATGACCGATAAAACGAGCGAGGAGAAGCGCAGTCTCTTGCGCGCGTATGGCGCGGAAGTGGTGATCTGCCCTGGCAGTGTGACGCACGAGTCGCCCGATTACTATAAAAATGTAGCGTATCGCCTGGCTGGAGAGATACCCGGAGCCTGCTGTCCCGACCAGTACGCCAATCCCGCTAATCCGGCGGCGCATTATGCCACCACCGGCCCGGAAATCTGGCGCGCCACGGCGGGCCGCGTGACGGCCTTCGTCGCCGGCATCGGTACCGGCGGCACGATCAGCGGCACGGCTCGCTACCTCAAAGAACAGAACCCCAACGTCAAGATCATCGGCGCTGATCCTCCTGGCTCCGTCTATTCTGGCGATACTCCCAAACCGTACAAGATCGAGGGCATCGGCATGGATGTCTTCCCGAAGAACTACGATCCTTCTCTGATCGATGAAGTGATCCGCGTCGATGATCGCACCTCTTTCTACCTGGCGCGTCGGCTGGCGCGCGAGGAGGGCATTCTGACGGGCGGCTCCGGCGGTACGGCCCTGGGCGCCGCGCTGCTCTACGCGCGCCGCCTGACGTCCAGCGATGTCGTTGTGGTCTTGTTGCCCGACACCGGGCGTGGCTACCTCAGCAAGCAGTTCAATGATACCTGGATGCGCGAGAATAACATGCTGGTGCAGGCTGAGACGGCCCAGCCAACACTATACGATGTTCTGACCTATCGCCGCAGCCACACGCAGACGATGCCGCTCGTTGTCGGCGTCAGCCCTGGCGACTCTGTCGCGGATGCTGTCGAGTTGTTGCGCCGCTACGGCATCAGCCAGATGCCCGTCATGGAGCAGGGCCACATGGTCGGCAGCCTCACGGAGAATCTCTTGTTGCGCCATTTTTCCAGCGGCGAGCCATCCGCTACCACCGTTGTACGCGACTTGCAAGGGCCGCCGTTTCGCACATTACCGGCGGACGCGCTGGCCCAGGAAACGTACACGCTGTTCAGTGCCGGTCAGTCGGCAGTCGCCGTTATGCAGGGAGACTTGTTGGAAGGCATCGTCACCAAGAGCGATCTGCTGGACTATTGGGCGCACAACCGCTCGTAATGTAGCGGCAAACTGGATATACGCGGCGGTGGGAAGATGTGGCGGCGCAATTCATTGCGCCAGAATCGGCATGGGCGCGATAAATCGGCCCCTAAGCAATGAATTGCGCCGCCATATTTCCAGCGTGCCGTTGCATCTTTTCCATAGAGGATACTGTAACCATGCATACTCGTTTCACCGAACTGGTGAATATTCGCTATCCCATCGTGCAGGGCGGGCTGTCCCACCTCTCGTTCGCTGAACTGGCGGCAGCCGTCTCCAACGCGGGCGCGCTGGGACAGATCGGCTGCGCCTGTTTCGCGACACCGGAAGAGCTACAGGCCAACATCCAGCAAGCAAAAAGCTTGACCGATCGGCCTTTCGGCGTCAACTTTCCCATCGGTCATATTCCCCTGGAGCCGTTTCTTGACGCGGCGCTCGCTGAGCAGCCCGCCGTGATCAGCATCACTGGCGGCAATCCCGAAGCGTTGCTGCGGCGCATTCAGGGAAGCGGTGTGCCGGTACGCACGATGGTACTGGTGGCGGGCGTGCGCGCGGCGCGCAAGGCGGAGGCGCTGGGCGCGGACGCCGTGATTGCCGTCGGCTTCGAGGGCGGCGGTCACCTGGGCCGCGATGACATCGGGTCGATGGTCTTAATACCGCGCATCGTCGAATCAGTTTCTATACCCGTCCTGGCGAGCGGCGGCATCGCCGATGGGCGCGGCCTCGCGGCGGCGCTGGCGCTGGGCGCGGAAGGCGTCGAGTTGGGGACACGCTTCGTGGCCGTGCGCGAGAGCAACGCGCACCCCAATTACCAGCAGGCGCTGGTGCAGGCGCAGGAGACCGACACTGTGCTGATTGAGCGCAGCATCGGTCGCCCGGCGCGCGTGCTGAAAGGGCCAATAGTTGATGAGATTTTGCGGGTCGAACAAGCGTTGGAGATGAGCCAGGCCGCGCCGGATGAACGCCTGCGCCGGATGCTCCCCTACATCATCGGCTCGGTGAATACGCGCGCGGCCCTTGAAGGCGCGCTCGACGAGGGCTTCGTCTGGGCCGGGCAGGTCGCTGGCCTGATCCACGATATCCCCACGGCGCGAGAACTGATCGAGCGCACCATGCACGAGGCGGAGCAGATCAGCCAGCGAATGCAACGTATATTTGATTTCTGAGATCAATCTTTGAATACGGTACTCCAATTAATATCAGAGCTGGGTATGCC
>DATLSW010000033.1:0-4731 GCA_035533955.1 Ktedonobacteraceae bacterium
CCGGCAAAACATGATTGATGGCAGTGCTGGTCTGCTCGCGGCGACCATCGACGAAAAACACTTTGCCACCGGGATGCAGCGCGTTTGCCACCATACCCAGGAAGGCATCCAGCCGTTCAAGCGGCACATGCGAAATCCAGAAGCCGAAACAGACGGCATCATACAGTCGTGTCGGCTGCCATGTGAAAAGATCGGCCTGCACGTAGGAGGCACGGTCGCTCGCCACCCTGGCCTGGTTGATGGAAATCATTTCCTGCGAGGCATCGACGATGGTGATAGCGGAAGCAGTACGCAGCAAGCGTTCCGTCCAGATACCCGTACCCGCCGCGAGTTCAAGAACGTCGCCCGTCATAGCCAGCGCGTCGAAGGCTGCGAAAATCTCGTCAACCTCGACAAACCAGCGCGCATTCAGTTCGGAGCCGCGATCATAGCGCCCGTGCCGATAAAACCACTCGTCATACTCAGCGGCCCGCGCCTTGTAGTAGGCGATCATGTCTTGTAACGTTTGCGAGGGTACAGGATCGTTCATAATATCTCAATTTTTCCTTCGATCACCGTACCATCTTCCAGAATCGAGAAGACCCTGGCATAGGGAGGCTCCGGGTAATACTGGTGTGAAAAGATGATGTAGTAAAGCCGGTTGCGCCTGGCCCACTCAATATCGCGCGGCGAGGGATAGGCTTCGGATTGGGGATGAGAATGATAGTAGGAAAACATGTCGCCGTCGTACTCGTCGATGTCATTAGAAATATGCAGCAGGTCTTCCGGGCTGATTTCGGAGAAGTCGTCGGGATGCTCGGCGGCATTGGCGGTCGGATAGTTCTTCACGACCAGATCGCCTTTGCTCGCCAGCAGGCCGCAGGTCTCGTTGGGATAGCCCGTTACGACGTGCGCAACCATCTCCTGGTACATCGCGCCGGGTAAACGCACGACAAAAGGAGCAGCGCTTACCATAAAATTTTTGCCTCTAAATCTTCTTCCAATTGATCGAGATCGCGCGTCCACAGGTCTTCGCTCAGGTATTTCCAGCCGCCGTCGGAGAGGACTACGACGATTTTGCCGCGTTCCATGCTGGCGGTGACGCGCAAGGCCGCGTGGAGGGCCGCGCCGCACGATGGCCCGGCGAAAATGCCTTCCTGATCCTTCAACTGGCGCGTGCGGCAGATGGCATCGCCGCTGGCGACGAGAATTCTGGCATCAAGCAGCGATTGATCGAGGACGGGCGGCACGAAGCCGTCTTCCAGGCTGCGCAAGCCCTGCACGCCATCGCCCTGTAGCGGCTCGGCGGCGACGATCCTGATGGCAGGATTGTACTCTTTGAGACGACGCCCGTTCCCAGTCAGCGTCCCGCCAGTGCCAAGCCCGGCCACAAAGACGTCTAGATCGGGCAGGTCGCGAATGATTTCGAGCGCTGTTCCTTCGTAGTGCGCGCGGGGGTTCGCCTGGTTGCCATACTGATAAAGCATGACGTAGCGTTCATCTTCGCGAGCCAGCTCTTGCGCCTTCCTGACCGCACCATTGCTGCCCAGGTGACCATCCGAGTCGATAATCCGCGCGCCATAGAGTTCCAGCATCTGGCGGCGTTCGCGCGTCACATTATCAGGCATGACGGCCACGAAGCCATAGCCCTTGACACGGGCAATCATCGCCAGCGCGATGCCGGTATTACCACTTGTCGGCTCCAGCAGGATCGAGCCAGGGTGCAGTTGTCCAGCGGCCTCGGCCTCTTTGATCATCTGCATTGCCACGCGATCTTTAATGCTGCCTGTCGGATTAGCGCCTTCAAGTTTGGCGAAAATCTGCACGCCGGGACGCGGGCTAAAGCTTTGCAGCTCTACCAGTGGGGTATTGCCAATAGTTTCCAGAATGCTGTGATAGCGCATGAATCAACTCCTGATACCCACAAGGGGTATTACTACAGTAGTGGGCGGCCTCCCGCCATTGCCGGCAACAAGATCACCGTGTCGTTGGGGCCGACGCTGGTATCAAGACCCTGCAAGAAACGCACATCCTGGTCATTGACATAGACATTGATATAGCGACTCAAACCATCGTCCGAGGCAATCTGCTCTTTGAGGGCAGGGTAACGCCCATAGAGATCGTTCAACACCTCTTGCAACGTATTGCCCTGGGCGCTGACCTGTTTCGCGCCGCCAGCGGAGGCCCGCAGAACGGGCGCGAGACGCACATTTGCCATAGTTTTTGCTCTTCTCCCTTTATCGTAGGGGTGCGGGCTTGCCCCGCCCTTGCGAGCTTAATGGACATTGGGCGGGGCAAGCCCGCGCCCCTACGGAACGAATATCATTACGCCGGTATCGCGCACACATCGGCATAGGTCGGCAAATCTTCGGGATGCCCGTTTTCGCCGCAAGCGGGGCAGTCAGGATCGCGATAGAGGCTCAATTCGCTGAATTCGCCAACCAGCGCGTCATAGGTCATGAGCCGACCCACCAGGGGATCGCCGAGGCTGAGCAGCAGTTTGATGGCCTCAACCGCCTGCAACATGCCGATCACTCCCGGCAGCACGCCAAGAACGCCTGCTTCTGAGCAACTGGGCGCGAGCGCGATGGGCGGTGGTTCTGGATAGAGGCAGCGATAACACGGCCCATCATAGGGCTTGAAAACGGTGAGTTGTCCCTCGAAGCGGAAGACGCTGCCATGCACGACGGGCTTGTTGGCAATCAGCGCGGCATCGTTAAGCAGATAGCGCGTAGGGAAATTGTCCGTGCCGTCGAGGATGACATCGTAATCGGCGATAATACGCGCGACATTCGCTTCCTCCAGCCGTTCCAGATAGGTGACGACCTTGACGTCCGGGTTGAGCGCCTCGATGGTTTCACGCGCCGACTCGGCTTTGTATTGTCCAATACGTTTGGTATTGTGCAAGATCTGGCGCTGCAAATTGCTCTCATCGACGACATCGGCATCGATGATACCAATGGTACCAACTCCAGCAGCGGCCAGATAGTACGCGGCAGGAGAGCCGAGGCCGCCCGCGCCAATCAACAGGACGCGCGAGTCTAGCAGATCCAACTGGCCCTGTTCGCCGACCTCTGGGATGAGCAAGTGGCGGCTATAGCGTTTGGATTGCGCTTCAGATAAGAGTCGCGGCTGCGTGAACGGGAGACCACTGCCCTTCCAGAAGCCGAAGCCGCCGCTCATGGAGACGACGTTCTTGTATCCCATCTCTTGCAGGGTTCTCCCCGCGATGAGCGAGCGCGTCCCACCGGCGCAATACAAAACAACGGTCGCGTCTTTGTCAGGAACAGACTCTTCGATCTGCAACTCCAGGAAACCACGCGGCACATGGAGCGCGCCGGGGATATATCCCTCGTTCCATTCATATTTTTCACGCACATCAACGAGGACAACCCCATGATGATCTTGCCCGGCGGCGTGTTGCCCGGCCAGAGCTGCCTTCACCTGGGGCGGCGACCACTCCGGCACTTGCCGACGCGCCTGTCGCATGATCTCACGCGATGCATCACCCATGTCTGGTACCTCTCAAGCATTTTTGACTAAGTGTATCAACTTTATTACGAATCAACTAACACAAGCGTACCACGCTCAATTCAGACTGTCAAGGGAAAGCGCGATACAGGCCAATCTACTAGCCCCGTTACCTGATATCAGGCACTACTTCTGTCAGGATGTTTGTTGATCAAAACAAGGATCATACAGGAAATTATTCCAACGATGCGGTATAATAGGGCAAGAAAAACAAGGAGTGCGTTATCACCAATGCTCACAATCGTAACAGAGCGTTTAAGAATGATTCCCCTCTCGCGTGAATGTATGAAAGCAACCCTGAACGATAGAGTTGCCCTGGAGATGTTATGCGAAGCGCGCGTTCCCTATGATTGGCCTGGGCCAGATCTCATGGAAGTCCTGGCATCCATCACGACGAATCAGGAGATAAGCGCAAACTGGGCCGCGTGGAATGGGATCATCATCCACAAAGCAGATAGCGTTGTCATCGGCAGTATGGGACTGTGCGCAGGCCCAGACAGAGCTGGCGCTGCTGAGGTAGGATATAGCATCGTTGCCGCCTATCGCAATCATGGCTACGCAACCGAGATGCTGCGCGGCCTCATTGCATGGGCCTTTCAAGAACAGAGGATACCAGTGATTGTGGCCGAGTGTTTTGATGACAATAGCGGCTCAATCAGAGTGCTGGAAAAAACAGGTTTGCAGCGCGTAGGGCTGGATGGGAAGACGATCAAGTGGGAAATCCGTAGGGGCGTGGGCTTGCCCCGCCCTGGCTAACCCCGGTGATCAACATCGTCCGGTTTTTGGGCGTGGGCTTGCCCCGCCCTGGCTCACTCCCGTGATCAACATCGTCCGGTTTTTGGGCGGGGCTTGCCCCTCCCTGGCTAACCCTGGTGATCAACATCGTCCGGTTTTTGGGCGGGGCAAGCCCACGCCCCTACGGATTAAAGACCTGAATTCAAACAAAGGAAGCATTGATATGAGCGAAACAGCAGACATCATTATCGTCGGCGGGGGCGTGATGGGCGCGAGCATCGCCTACCAACTCGCGAAGCAGGGCGGCGGGCGTGTCGTGCTGCTGGAACGTCAGGCGCTCGCCAGCGGCACAACCGGGCGATCTGGCGCTATTGTGCGGCAACACTACTCCAACGATTTTACGATTCGTATGGCGCAGGAGAGCCTGGGTATATTCCAGCACTTCGATGACCTGGTGGGCGGAGAATGCGGCTTCGTCACCAGTGG
>DATLSW010000034.1:0-7506 GCA_035533955.1 Ktedonobacteraceae bacterium
GATTCACAATGAACTGCTCCGGGTCATCCAGGCACTCAATAAGCGGCGCAACGGCTGAGACATCCCGCGTCCCGCCGAGGATATTGATAGCCGCGGTACGCAGGCGCGTGCTGCTGCCCGGCGCTGGCCCGCTCAACGCGCGGGCCTGGGGAACAACTTCCGCGCCAAAACTCCACAGAACCCGGCACACGCGCTTGATCTCGGCATCATAAGAGGACAGATCGGCGATATCGCAGAGATACGTGAAGAGCAGGTCGCAAAGGGCAGGACGATCAAGTAGCACGAGCAGTTCGTCCACACCATCAATGTTGAGCAGGGATAAGACAGCATAAAACAGTTCATGCGCGCCCTCCCCAACGCAGCGCATAAACAGGCGCGCGAAATCCTGGCGCGCCGCGTGATCCGGCAGCGCCTCCGCGAGCAGAGTCGCGACTTCCGGCGGAATGGCCTGTACGCGCTGCTCGCCGCCGAGAGGAGATTTCCAGGCCACGCCCACGCAGACGAGGCTCGCCAGCAGCAGCGACAGCGCCGGGGCTTCCGCGTGCAATTGCCCCCATACCACTAATTGTTCGGCCAATTGCAGGGGATCATCTGATAAGCCTGCCCACAATACGAGCGCGACGCACCAATCTTCGATATGCTCAAGCATCGTCAGAAAGATCGGGTCAAACGCGCTCTGTTTATCCAGGCTTTTTGTCAGTAGATAGGCCGCGATACAATAATCGGCAAGCAATGGATGACGAAAGCCGAGTATAGTCGCCTGCGCTTCGCCGTTGTCGCGCATAGTGGTGATATTGAGCAGACCAGCCCTCTCAATATGTTGCAGCGCTGCCCGCGACGTCGCGGGATCATCGTATAGGACAGGTAAGGTCTCAGCATGTGAACGCTGGGCTAACCACGAACGCACTTCATCAGCTAATACAACCCCACCCAGAGCATCCGGGCGGCTGCTCACCGCCGGTATGAGAACCGCGTCAACGCTCCCAGCCACGCGCGCGGCATAGGCGACGGACCCCAACCATTCAACGCTGCCAGCGCTGGCCGGTTTGCCCCTCGTGGGGGGTTTGCGAGACGGCGACTCTTGCTTCAACACATGAGCGACATACGCTTGTAACAGGAGGCCGCGCGTATCTAAAACTTGCCCGCGTTGCATACCTGTGCGATCGATAATCGCCAGAAAGGAAAACAGTAGCAGCGGATTGCGACACAGATAGCGCAGGCGACTCTGTTCTATCGTCTGCATAATCTGCCCCGCGGTATGCCGCCAATGATTGCCCTGATTCTCGATATAGCGTTCGACAAAATCACGCACCTGCGCGGGTTGGAGAGGCTCGATGACCGCAAGATCGATAAGGTCGTCATCGACCAGCTTCAAAAGCGCCTGCTGGTTGCTATAATCCATTGCGCGGCAAGCAATGATCAGCCGATTTTCCGTCATCAGGTGCAATTCGGCTAATTCTCTGGCGATCACCGGTCGCACAGCGCGATCAACTTCGTCGAGTCCATCACAAAGCAAAAGCAGTCGCCCGCGCTCCAGCAATTTACGCAGGTAGGGATGCAGATAGCGCGTACTCGCTTGCTGATTCTGGAGCAGAAAATCTAGCAGCGTCGGCGGCGTGGTCAGCGCATCCTCATCATCTCTGTTCGGCTGAGATAGCCCGCGCGCTTTGAGGAACAGGCCATACTCGCGCAAAGCAATGAAAATAGGAATACCGGGCTGCTGCGGCGTCAGCACCGCCATTTGCTGATAAAGACGAAGAGCCAACGTTTTACCCGCGCCGGATGAGCCAACCAGCAGAAAAGAAGACTCGCGTTTGCGTGTCAGATCCAGAAGAGACAGCGTTTGTGCCGCACGAGATGAGGCAACTGTGGAAGAGAGATCATGATAGGTCACGGTCGAGGCATAGGGATCGGTCAGAACGGCGAGCGACGTTGCTATGCGGCGATAGTCCTCCAGCTCGCCCTGCACACTGCGCAAGTAACGGCGGATCGCCAGCGGATACATGGCTCTGAAAATGAGCAGCGCGGCCGCCACCCATTCGGCGAACGGTAGAAACGCTAGCCACCAGTAAGGAGCATGAAAAAGCGCGGCGATCAGCGCCGGGAACTGTTGTCCACCATGAACACTGTCGCTCGTCGCGAGCGTTACCAACCAGAACAAACCCACTTCTAAAGCGGAAAGCAGCAGTGCGATAATCAGGCCAATGAGAATACAGCGCAGCACACGCGCTGCCGCGCTATCCCACACAGCATTTTTTCCCTCCGCGCGGCGGGCAGGATTCGGTACACCTGTCATGCGTTGATGGATACCTTTCCGAGTAGTTGCATTTGTGTAGCACTGAATACTATAGTTGCCAACAGTCCTGACAAGTATTACCCTGTCCAGATTCTTGACCTTCACCTACGCCCGTTGACGAACAACCAGGCGGGCGGTTGGACTACGACCAACCGGAGCGCTCGCGCCATTCCTGCTGTCGGCGCAAGAGCAAGGCTTTGATTTCTTGCCTATTATAGCACGCGCGTAGTTCCCAATTGCGAGGAATAGGCGCTCTTGACTCTTGTGGCCTCTATGCTGTGTTTCGCGGTAGTCCAGGCTAGTTGTTGCGGGATATGGGCGAGGTTGGAGGCATACAAGTAGGCATTCATAGATCGCATCTTGTACTTCATCGTGCTGACTGAGTCCTGGTACTCCGCCAAGTCGCCGTAATGGTAGGTAACGCTTTCATTGCATCATCGACAATAGTATAGATAGTAGCTCGAACCGTTGCTTTGTCGAGCGTGTAGTACATCCTTTATTTCTTATTACGAGCTAGTCCCGAGTAGTACCCTGCTACAAATAGAAGAATACCCATCAATACAAGTGGCAGGACCAAAAAGCCATGATTGATGGTTTGGTCGGCAGCTAACGGTGCAGTGCCAGCCGCGCAGATAGCTGCCAGTGCAGCAAAGAGTAATGCTTTGCGAGTATTATTCATATGTTAATTATAACATATGAATGTACAGGCGTGATTTGGCGATGCCCTTGCCCTTGCTTTTCTACTTGCTTGTTTACTCCTTATCTCTACACAACATTTGGCATGGTATTGCGGAGGATGGTAATATCAGGACAGAAGCCCTACTTTGCCGGAAAAACGTTACAACTCTCTCAAGGGAGACGTTGGTTGTAGATGAGTAATATTTTTTATGATCGACCCAATACTGTTATAGACCTGCATAGACCCGAAGGAAATATATATGAAAGACACACATTCCTGGGACGCTATAGAGGACGATGAAAACAAGGAAGATACCGTCAAGCTACAAAGAATTTCTGCCACTACTGCCGTGCGCATTCCCGAAAATGGACGCGGCCAGAACGCTGTATCGCTGCCAGTCCCTGACGTGGGGACAGTGAGCGTTAGCCCGGCGACGGCTAAGGAAGCAACACAGTTAGTCTTTGATGCTCCGAATATAGCAGCGCAGAATGACGCAGCCTTCGCCCTGGACGAAGAGTTGGTCTTAGCGACCGATCCAGAAAATATGGCAGCGCAGAATGCGCCCGCGCCCACTACCTCCGCTGCCGACAAACATAGCGACGAGGCGACCGACGCGCCAGAAATCGTCGCCGAAGAAGCAGATATCTTTCTTCCTATCGACGCTTTCGATACCGCTATTTCCCTTCAAATTGCTCGTACAGAGCATGTTGAGCCAGGAGAGGCTAACCGCATCCAGGAACTTCCCCAGTCTGTGAAAGCAGATCCAGCCAACAAGACCCAGACACCAACGCTACCACTGCCGCCGCCCGCGCGAAAAATGCCTCTGTCGCGCGGTCTGGCGATCTTTTTGATGCTCTTGCTGCTGGCCGTCGTCGTAGAGGCCACGAATAATGGTTTTGCGCAATTCCTCGGTCCGCAGGGGTGGGCCGTTGTGCTGGGCGGTTCGCAGTCAACCAATAACAACAATATTCTGCAAAACGTGGCAAAGCAGTTGCGCAATCATCCAACGCTCGGCGCGACGGCGCAGCCACTCACGCCACAAGCATATATCAATGCTATTGTCCAGCATATGACGCTGCAACAGAAGCTAGGCCAGCTTATGATCGTACAGTTCGTCGGCCCTACCTATGGACTGGACATCAGCTCCATGATCAGCCAGTATGACGTGGGCGCGGTCCTCGTTTTTACCGCCAACGACAACATTGTCAGCAAACCACAATTGAAAGGTCTCATCCAGCAGATGCAGCACAATAGCGCCATTCCGCTGATTGTGGCTATCGACCAGGAAGGCGGCACGGTAGATCGCCTGATCAATCTGGATGGGCCGCGTCCATCGGCAACCTCTATTGGCGAGACCGGCGACCCCAATAAAGCGAAAGCGGAAGGCATCCTGGACGCTGAAAATCTGTCATACTACGGCTTCAACCTCAATCTCGCGCCCGTTGTGGACGTGACGAACGTGTATAACCCACAGATGTACCTGCGCACATTCGGCACGAATCCCACACTAGTGACGAAAATGGCCGGAGCCTACTTACAAGGTTTGCAGCAAAGCGGCAAAGTCCTCGGCACTCTCAAACACTTCCCTGGATTGGGCGACGTGGGCGCCGACCCCCACAGCGCCGTTCCGCACCTGACTCGCTCATTGAGCCAGCTAGAAGCCATTGACTGGGCGCCCTACCGGGCGCTGATCAAGCAGGGCAATGTACACGCCATCATGGTCACGCACGAACTCGTTACGGCGGTAGACCCCAATACCCCTTCCTCGCTTTCATACAAGCTGGTCACAGGCATCCTGCGCGACCAGTTCGGGTTTCAGGGCGTCATCGTCACCGACAGTCTGACTATGGAAGGCATCACCGCCTATTATAGCGAAGCTCAGGCCGCCGCGCTGGCTATTGAGGCCGGCGATGATCTGATCATGGGGGCAGCGTCGCCAAGTGACGTTGCCAACATGATCAATGGCATCGAGCAGGCTATGAATGCCGGACAAATCAGCGAAGCGCGTATCGATGAATCGGTCAGCCGTATCTTATTGCTGAAATACGAGATGGGCCTGATTCATCTCCCAACATCATAACTGAGAAAAGAGTTGACAATGCTGCATTTGAGCATACCAGAATCACAAACGGAAAAGCGCATGGCGGTGATCATCACCGCGCTAATCGCGGTTGAAATTCTTCTGGTCGTGCTGGCTCTGGTTCCGGCACAACTATGGACGCGCTTCTTCCCGAATTCCAACAGCGCCGCGCTGGACGGCCCATTTCCGCCAGCGATAGCTCCCGCGATTACCGCGCTCCTCTATCTCTTGCCAACGGTTATCGGCTTTCTTTGCCACAGTTGGCAACGAGCGCTGCTCGCCGCCACGCTGCCCGCGTGGATCGGCCTGGGCGCGTTTCTGATCGCAGCCACCTTCAAGATCGGGCCTTTCTACCTCGTATCGGTCGATCATGTCACCGCCAATGCCAGCATCCTGGAACTGTTTGCCGCGTTAGGCGCGATCGGCTGGCTGGCACAGTATCTTATTCAACGAAAATAGCGTATATCTATGCAAAAACCTGCATTTCGCCCGTTACGTTTAGTGAGCCTGAACGTTCACAATAGCAATGAATCTGACAAACCGGAAAGTCAAGCACAACAGGAAGAAGACGAACCAGTGGGAGAACTCGACAACGCGGGTGGATTGGCGCAGCCAGTCATCACTATTATGGAAGAAATAAAGGTACAAACGCCGCGAGAGACCATACCGCAAGGCGAGGACGAGGCCCGTTTACTACTCAAGCGCACGCCTACCAGTTATTTGCTGAACCAGTTCTACGGCCTGTGGGTGTTTATCTCGCTTTTCCTGATTACGGTGATCGTCACGCGCAAGCTGACCGTGGCCGAATATGGCGTCTATGCCGTGGCGATGACCGCCTTTAATACCATCGCCTATATCGCCGCGCTGGGCCTGGAAGATGCCATGACAACGTACCTGCCGCGCATTTTTTCGGAGCATGGCAGAGCCGCGGGCGCAGCGCTGATTCGCCGTCTGTTGTTACTCCGCACGGTGATTCTGGCAGTGAGCCTGGGTATTATGCTGTTCGCGATGCCCACGCTGGCATTCTTGATCGCCGCTATTCCTATCAAGGGCGCAGCCCAGGTCGCGGTAGGTCTGCGCGACCCGACTCTGCTGAGCCATATCGCGCCCATCGCCTTCTATGTCCTCGGCAACGGCATCACCAGCCTGGTCACCGCGGTGTGCGCCTCGCTCATGCGTATGCGGCTGGTCTTCATCGCCGGTGGGCTGGCGCAATGCGTGTTGTTAGTTTGTACCTTTATCGTCCTGCAACTTGGCCTGGGTACAAACGGCGTCCTCTGGCTATTCGCGGCAACATCCTTACTCACCGCGGTGGCATTTCTGATCTGGCTGCTGCCCCTGCTCTTCGCGCGCGGCGCAACCTACATCCAGCCGCTCAAGCCGGTAATCCAACTGGGCATCTCGGCATGGCTGACCAACCTGGTTTCGGGCGCGCTACTCAAACAAACGCTGATCATCCTGCTCGGCTTCTTCGCCGTGTCGATTGTGGAGATCGGCTATTTTAACCTTTCGGCGCAACTGGCGCACGCGGCCAGCCTGCTGCTGGTCTCAGGCTTTGGCGGCGTCGAAGGAGCCACGCTGGCTGCCGCGTTCGTCGGGCGCAACTTCGACCGGCTCGCGCGCTCCTGGCAAACACTCATCAAAATCGAGACGCTACTGGCTGCTCCCGTCCTGGTATTCTGCCTGTTTAACGCGCAAAATATCGCGCTGGCGCTTTACGGCACGAATTACAGCGCGGTCGGCCCGCTGCTCGCCATCTTCCTGTTTTTTAACCTGCTCGCGCGCGTGCTGGGAACCACCGTTCACCAGTACGCCCTGTACGTCACCGGCAAGCCGCGCCTGGTCGTGCTGTGCCAGTGGCTAGGCTTGCTCGCGGTCATCGGCCTGGGTATCGCCTTGATCCCGCGTTGGGGGCCAGCCGGTGCGCTCGTCGCTGACGGCCTGGCGCAGATGGTGATTGGGACGCTCATGCTGGTATTCCTGTGGAACGCGTTGCCGCGTAAGTACCCATTTAGCTTCACCTGGCGACTCTTGCTCGGTCTGTCGATCGCCGCGCTCCCCGGCATCCTCTGGCATCCCAGCAGCCGTTTCCTGATCGGCGTCTCAGGCTGCATCTTCTTAGTCCTCTGCCTCGGCCTGTTGCTCATCATCAAACCGTTAAACGACGAAGATGTGACAATGGCCGCGCTGATGAACACGCGCATTGCGCGGCTACTGCGGCCATTTGCCAGAAAAGCAGGGGTATGATCATGAAGTTTCACAAAATACATCGGCGATGTATTTTGTGAAACTTCATGATCACACTTCCTCCTTCTCAATCGGAATCATATACACGGCAGAACCGTAGCACAGCACTTCGGTGACGCCCGAAGCGATTTCGGTGGCGTCGTAGCGCACGCCGATGACCGCGTTCGCGCCTACTTGCCGGGCGTGCTGGATCATCAGTTCATA
>DATLSW010000035.1:0-11415 GCA_035533955.1 Ktedonobacteraceae bacterium
GCGTTGCTGATCAGGTTCGTGATCACCTGGTTGACGCGGTCGCTGTCGGCTTTGACGATGACAGCAGTGGCTGGTTCCTCTAACTCAATGTCGCGTCCGGTCAGTTGGTGTTGATTCTCGATGGCCTCGCGACACGTTGCTTTGATATCGCAGTTGCCGAGTTGCAGGGGAATCCGGCCTGAACGGACGTTGTTCAGATCAAGCAGATCATCGATGAGCGCGTTCAAACGCTGCGTCTGCGTCTCAATTTTTTGCAGCGTCGTCTGTACATCGGCTGCATCAGTGAGGTTTCCGTTCTCTCTAGACAAGCGGCGCAGCGTGATCTGGGTGAATCCGCTGATAGAGGTGATCGGCGTCTTCAATTCATGCGAGGCGATAGAGAGGAAGTGATCTTTCAACTTATTGGCCTGCTCCAATTCCTGGTTCGCGCTTTCAAGCTCCTGAGCGCGTTCCTCGGCTTCCTGCTCAGAGGCCAGCGCGCGTATCCTGGCCGCTTCGCGCTGGCCGGTAATGATGGCGACAATCAGCCCGGCGACAATGAATGGGATCAGACCCAGCAGTTTGTCTTGCAGAAAAGCATTGGTTCCCGTGTATGGCTGAATGTAGAAATATCCCAACGCGAGCGAACCGAGCAGGACGGCAAACAGGGCAGGGCCAAGCCCCCAGATCAAGGCCACCAGCATAATAGCGAGGATGGCGGGAATGCCTGAAAAATAGAAACGGGAGAGTAACTGGTACTCAAAGTACATAAGCAATGTACCCAAAGCCACAATAGGGATTGTCATGAAATATCCCACGAGCGGACGCCGCCAGACCGGTATTTGCGCCCGGTATTCTTTGCGCAGTTTGGCTCGCTGCTGGAGGCTGATCTGCACTATCGAACGCTCTTTATAGTCGTGTGTTGATTGTAACCGGGTCGCTTTGGTGGTCATCGTGTTCCCTGTCTGTGCATTCATCTCTCGCCCGGTTCATTTTACAACATTTGCATTGTATACTGTTTGCAGGGCAGACAAAGAGAACTGCTCACCGCAAAGGAGCCAGGATGAACAGCGAGAGCATGACCGATCTTGCGCGTTTCTGCGCCGCGCTGCGCGGAGAAGACCAGCCGGATGCCGTTCGGGAGCGCGTGCGCTATTTGCTGCTCGATCACCTGGCGGTGACGCTGCGCGGCTCGCTGCTGCCGTCAAGCCGGGCTGGCTATGAGTTGTTGCAGTCGATGGGCAGCGTGAGCGGCCACGGCGCGACGGTGTACGGGACGCCGTCGCGCGCTGAAGCGTCCTGGGCCGCGCTGGTCAACGGTATCGCGGCGCATGGCCTCGAGATGGACGACGTAGAGAATCGTTCGTCGCTGCACCCCGGCGTGGTGGTCTTCCCGGCGGCACTGGCGCTGGCGGAGCAACTCGGCTCGTCTCCGGCAGACCTCTCTGCCGCCGTCGTGGCGGGTTACGAGGTAACGCTGCGTGTCGGCGCGGCGCTCAACCCGGCGTCGGCCTATGAGCGCGGCTTTCATCCTACTGCCGTGTGCGGCGCGTTCGGCGCTGCCGCCGCCAGCGCGCGCCTCTTGCAACTTTCGGCGCAGCAGACCAACATGGCGCTGGGTATCGCGGGCAGTATGGCCTCCGGTTCGATGGCGTATCTACAAAACGGCGCGTGGACCAAACGCCTGCATCCAGGCTGGGCCAGCCATGCCGGGATCACGGCCGCGCGCCTGGCCGCCGCCGGTTTCGTCGGCCCGGACGATATCTTCACCGGACACTACGGCTTCTTGCGCGCCTATGCCTCGGACAGCGATGCCAGCAAACTCGAACGCGACCATGAAGTTGCATTTGCTATCATGCAAGTTTCCCTCAAACCCTATGCCTGTTGTCGCTACATGCACGGCCCGATTGACTGCCTGCTGGAGATCAGGCGCGCTCACGCGCCCGATCCAGAGCATATCGCGCGCGTCTCCTGTGGCGTCCTGACGGGCGGACGCGGCCTCGTCGCTGATCCCATCGCACAAAAGCGAGAACCGCAGAATGTGGTTGATGCCCAGTTCAGTATGCCTTACGGAGCTGCGCTGGCCTTGCTTACTGGTCAAGCTGGCCTGTCTGTTTTTACTGACGAGTGGATACAAGACACGGCGGTACGCGAGCTCATGCAGAATGTCGAGTGCTACTCGTCGCCTGAATTGGATGATTTCTACCCGGAAGAGTGGCGCGCCCAGGCTCGCGTCTTGATGGACGACGGGCGCGTGTTCAGCGCCGCGGTCCGCTACCCACTCGGCGACCCGCACAATTCGCTTACCTGGGAGCAGCTCGAAGCGCGTTTTCACGAACTGGTCGCGCCGGTGATTGAGGATATTGGAAGCAGGCAGGCGATTATAGAGCAGGTGAAGTCTATAGACGCCATTGAGAGCAAAAGCTGTTTACCTCTGCTCTGAGTCCACCTGCTCAGGGATAGCGGCGCTGGCGCTGTTTCTCTGAATGGTGTCCATGCTGTGGCGACTGGCAGAAGGCAGACTGTCATCCTCCGCCGGGCGTCGCCAGAAGAGAAAAATGCTCAGTAGCCCTAATCGGTGCAGCCCGAGCATTTCCCACGCCTGCTCGATACCCCAGCCATAGATAGCGATCAGGATGATGGTGACATTTCCAACCGAGTTGATGTCGCCCGGCGACAGAATGAGCAGGACAGCAAGAATGCATTCATATCCATAGAGGCCCATAGGCGCGAGTATACTCACCGAATTTCTAGCTATGCTCCGCCATTGAAAATGCTGCTGGCGTGTTTGCGTTCTCAGTAACTGCCAGTTTATGCCGAGGCCATTGGACAGGCCAATCACACCGAAAACAAGGACGATGGCCCCCAGATTTGTGCCAGGAATCAAGGCGCCGAGCGAAATAAAAAAGGCGTTGAGCATGGCGGTAAATGTGTTATTGGCAATAGACCTGCGCTCACGCGAAGCCGAAGCCTCTTCTTTCAGGATATTTTCCGGCACGATTGAAATAGCTACGAAGAGCAGGCCGATCAGGGCCGCGCCCGCGCCCGCGCTTGTCGCGAAGAACGTGTAAAAATTATTGGGAACCATAAATTAAGCACTGCCTCCTCAAATCGTCAATCTCGTAAATATGTGTCCCATTATAACACTATATAGTGGAGAAAGAGATGGAACAGGCGAAGGCCCGCGCCTTCGCCTGTTCCATTT
Source organism: Ktedonobacteraceae bacterium (assembly GCA_035533955.1). Lineage (GTDB taxonomy): Bacteria > Chloroflexota > Ktedonobacteria > Ktedonobacterales > Ktedonobacteraceae > CADDZH01. The sequence continues at coordinate 3,185 of DATLSW010000035.1, forward strand.
TATGTGCTGATTGCTGCCGTGCTATTTAGTGGTGCAATCCAGCCGAAACAACGAGGGTTGTCACAGAATAGGGAGGAAGATACTGGGCATAATCCGGCAGAATACCATGTTCTCGCACTACAGAGATCGACGAGCTGTTCTCCCCATAAAAGTAGGCGGTCGGATTGGGCGCCGGGTTATATCCTGCCCATGATAGCTTGACAAGATAGCTGTTGTTGGGATCCTTGTTGATCAGCATGATGGCGAGATTGCCATTTGCCTGCTTGACCGCGTAGGCAGCAACCATACCTTGATTGGACGATGCTGTAACCATCTGATCGCCTGGCCTACCCAATTTGCTCAACATTTGCAAACCGTAATAAGGTGCAAATGGTGTATCGGCAGGCGGTTCGCTGATGCCTCCCGACGAATCGCCGCTGGATAGCATGCCGTAATCGCCATAATCGGCGTTTCCGTATAACGACGAGCTATCGTTGGTTCCGGTGTCGATGCTGTTGTGCAGATCCCACCAGTTCACATTGACGACGCCGTTCTCCAGCCACTGCATGTAGTCATCGTCCATGAACAAGGCGTTGATCAGGCTCACGGTCTGCTTGCCAGGATTGTAGGAAACCGAATTGGTCTCCGTGACCATGATCTGCACCGCGCTAGCATGGGAACCGCAATACTGATTGATCTTAGAACGTAACGTGGAGACCATGCTGGGAATGCCTGGAGTGCTGCTGACCTGCGTGGTTTCGCCATTCTCCGGCGCGCCCAGCAGGCCCGCGTCGGTTTCGCCAGTGGGTCCCTGAGGGTACCAGTGGACAACGACGAAGTCGATGGATGAGCAGGCAATCGGCAAGACCGTGTCGTTCCAGGGCAGCGGAGACGAAGGGCTTGTCACGCCATCAGGCCAGTTGCCCGGCGCGGTAAGGACAAGACCTATGTTGATCGTTGGATCGATGGCCTTCATCGCCTGGCTATAGGCGACGACATTATTGGCATAGGTTGCTGGCCCCAGGCTATGGAGGTCATATTCCCAGGTAGCGCCATAGGTTCCATTGCCGTAGAGTTCGTTGCCGATTTCCCAGTACTTGATGCCGTAATTGTGGCCGGTACTGCTGCCCCCTGGATAGGTCGGCACAGGGCCACTATAGCCAGGGCTGCCTTTATTGGCATACTGCACCCAGCCAGCGGCCTCTTGCGGCGTGCCAGAGCCATAATTGACTGTTATCATCGCCTGCGCGTTGGCTGCCTGGACGACGCCCATGAACGCATCAAACGTATCACTGGCATTGACTCCGCCGCAGAGTGAGCAGGTCTCAACCGTATTTGATTGCCAGTGATAATAATCCGACGTCGAGCCGCCGGGATAGCGCATGACTGTGATGCCGTCTTGCCGCAACATGCCTGGTATACTTGAATCGAGCAGATGGCTGTCCCACGCGGCGCTATTGACTCCGAAAGCCGTGTCTGGAATGGTTCCCAGTGATGTGTTCGCATTGATAGCGACTTGCCCAAAGGCCAGGTTCTGTTTTTGTTGCGCATACGCGGCGGCGCTTGACGGAATGGTTGCTGTCACAATAAGCGTGGCGGCCAGAAGCAGGAAGGGTACCCATATCCACCTGCCGCGCTGATGAACATATGCTGACTTCCTCACAGTAAGACTCTCCTTTTCTTTAAGTATACGCTGCTCCCTGAATCCATCTGCACCGTATAGAACTTTTTTCGCGCGCGGTGTCACCTCCTTTCCCGCCGGTATGCTTTTAGAGACGACTGGTCAAGCGGTCGAGCGGATGAATAGAACCAGAAACACACCTATATGACAGAAGTATGCTGCTCTGGTATTAAGCCCGCCAGTACTGTTCAGGTCACTCATCATGAGAGAAAAGGAAATAGACCTGTCACAAGCGTACTTTGAAACCGGTTACATGTCAAGCATTTCGTGAGTTTATCTGGGCAATCATAAAAAAACGAGGACCGGGTTTATCCGATCCTCGTTTCTCACCATACGGGGTTGATTACGCTGCCTGCTGCACAGCTTCCTGCGCCTCAATCGCAATCTGCCCATTGACGGCATTTACATACGCCGTCTGTCCGGGGGCGATTGTGCCATTGAGTAGCGCGTCGGCCAGCGCATCATCAACGTAGGTCTGGATAGCGCGGCGCAGTGGACGCGCGCCAAACTCCTCATCGTAGCCCTCGCGCAACAGGAAGTCGCGCGCTTCGTCGCTGACGACCAGCCCGATGCTCTGCTCGCTCAGGCGCAGACGCACCTGGTCGAGCAGCAGATCGACGATGCGGTACAACTGCTCTTTGCCGAGCGAGTGGAAGACCACGATCTGATCGATACGGTTGATGAACTCAGGCCGGAACAGGCGTTTCAGCCCCTCCATCGCCTTCGAGCGCATAGCCTCGTGCTGCTCATCGCGTACATCTTGATCGTTCGCCTTCATGGTGAAGCCAATGCGACCGGCGCGTTTGAGGTCAGCCGTACCCGCGTTACTGGTCATGATCACCACGGTATTCTTAAAGTCTACCGTGCGGCCCTGACCATCCGTCAGGCGGCCATCATCCATGATCTGCAACAGCGCGTTGAAGACCTCCGGGTGCGCTTTCTCGATCTCGTCCAGCAAGATCACGCTATATGGGCGGCGGCGTACTTGCTCGGTCAACTGCCCGCCTTCGTCGTAGCCGACGTAGCCGGGAGGGCTGCCGAACAGACGCGAAATCGTGTGTGATTCCATATATTCCGACATATCGAGGCGGATAATATGATCCTCGCCACCGAACAGTTCTTCTGCCAGCGCCTTCGCCAGTTCCGTCTTACCAACGCCCGTTGGGCCGAGGAACAGGAATGAGCCGATAGGCCGTTTCGGGTCTTTCAGGCCCGCCCGCGAGCGGCGTATCGCCCGCGCGACCGCGCTGATGGCCTCGTCCTGGCCGATCACATGCTTGCGCAGATCGTCTTCCAGGTGGCGCAGGTTCTGGCGTTCGCTCTCGATCATCTGACTCACCGGCACGCCCGTCCAGTTCTCAACGACCTGGGCGATATGCTCCGGCGTGACGATCAACATGACGCCATCTTTCACGTCGGCGCGCGCCTTGTCCAGCCTGCCTTGCGTTAGCAGTTCTTGCTGGCGCAGCAGCGCGGCCTTCTCGTAATCCTCGGTATTGGCAGCGGCTTCCTTTTTGGACTGGATATCTGCCAGTTCTGTTTCCAGGTCGGAGATCAACGTCGGGCTGACAACTCCTTGCTCCGTCGCATCCAGGCGCAGGGCAGAGGACGCCTCGTCCATCACGTCAATCGCCTTGTCGGGCAGGAAGCGATCATTGATATAACGATCCGACAGCTTCACCGCCGCTTCAAGAGCTTCGTCGGTAATATTGATGCCGTGGAAGGTCTCGTAGTTCAGGCGCACGGTGCGCAGCATCTCCAGCGCCTCTTCTGGAGAAGGCTCATCGACATACACCGGCTGGAAGCGTCGCTCTAAGGCGGCATCCTTTTCGATGTTCTTACGGTATTCATCCAGTGTCGTCGCGCCGATGACGTGAATTTCGCCGCGCGCAAGCGCCGGTTTCAGCATATCGCTGGCGCCGACTGCGCCTTCGGCATTACCCGCGCCAACGACCGTGTGCAGCTCGTCGATGAAGACGATCACATCGTTGGACTGGCGCAATTCCTCGAGAATCGATTTGACGCGCTGCTCAAACTGTCCGCGGAACATCGCGCCGGCCACCATGCCGCCGATGTTCAACGAGACAATACGCTTGCCGCGCAGTGTCGCGGGTACGTTCCCTTCATCGATACGGCGGGCCAATTCTTCGACAACCGCCGTCTTGCCAACGCCCGGTTCGCCAATCAGCACCGGGTTGTTCTTCTGGCGGCGGCCCAGCACAGTAATCACGCGCTTCAGTTCGCGCTGGCGACCGGCAGCCGGATCAAGCTTGCCCTCCGCCGCTTCAGCAGTCAGATCGCGCCCGAATTGATCAAGGGTCGGTGTTTTGCTATATTTAGCCTGCCGCTCGGCGGTGGCCGTGCCGCGGCCATTTCCGGCAGAGGCGGAATTGTTATTATTCATACCAGGGCTAAAGAAACCAAAAGGCGTCCCTTGCGGCGTTCCCTCGCCATTCGGGGTGCTGCCCATTTGTTCCATCGCCTGGCCCATGAGTTCGTCAACGCACTGCTGGCAGATGTAATGCTGCTCGCGGCGTCCGTTGACGAGCATATCCATACGCACGCGGGCCGGGTTTTTCTGGCAACGTTCACATTTCATGTTGTAGGTAACTCCTCATTCTAGCTTGACGCAGTTGCTTGCGCCGTTGGTTAGCACTCTCACCATGTGACTGCTAGAATTATAGCACAGAAACTTGCTGCTGTCTAGCACTCTCAAGTGTTGATTGCTAGTCACCATCTACAACATGGCGGCGGTGAGTGTTATTCCGGTTTTGGGTGAAATATTTCATGACTGCTAAGAGATGTGATATAGTCAAGAAGAGATTGTCTAGCCAAACAGGACTGGAGAAAAGCTATGGATTTTGCCTATTCCAATCGCGTCAAAGGGTTGCTCAAGCAAGTGGGCGACTTCCTGGATACGTATATTTACCCCAATCAGCAAACGTACCGCGAGCAGATTGCCGCGTCCGGCGATCCATATCACCACGCCGAGATTGTCGATGAACTCAAAGCGAAGGCTAGAGCTGAGGGTCTATGGAATCTCTTTTTACCCGACGCTGAATATGGCGCGGGGCTGACCAACCTGGAATACGCGCCCCTGGCCGAGTTGATGGGCCGCGTCGGCTGGGCCTCGGAAGTATTCAACTGTGCCGCTCCAGATACAGGCAACATGGAGATTCTGGCGCAGTTTGGCACTCCTGAGCAGAAAGAACGCTGGCTGTTGCCTTTGCTCAATGGCGAGATACGTTCGGCTTTCGCCATGACCGAGCCAGACGTTGCCAGTTCGGACGCCACCAACATCCAACTGTCTATTCAGCGCGAGGGTGACGAGTACGTGCTGAACGGGCGCAAGTGGTGGATTTCCGGCGCGGCCCGCGCGCGCTGCCAGATTTTCATCGTCATGGGCAAAACCGCTCCCGATAGCCCCGATCGCTATCGCCAGCAGAGCATGATCCTCGTTCCGCGCGGGACGCCTGGCTTCACCATTGTGCGTAATCTGCCCGTTATGGGCTATGTCGATAACGAGAGCCATTGCGAAATACTCTTTGAGGACGTGCGTGTTCCCGCCAGCAATTTGCTGGGTGAGGAAGGCAGCGGCTTTGCCATCGCGCAGGCGCGGTTGGGGCCAGGACGTATCCATCACTGTATGCGCTCCATCGGCTCGGCCCAATATGCTCTGGAGTTGATGTGCCAGCGCGCCGCGTCGCGTGTCGCTTTCGGCAAGCCGCTCGCGGAGCAAGGTATGATCCAGGATTGGATCGCGCAGTCGCAGATGGAGATCGAGCAGGCCCGTCTCTTGACGCTCAAAGCCGCCTGGATGATGGACACTGCTGGCAAAAAGGCGGCGCAAAAAGAAATAGCCATGATCAAGGTAGTGGCCGCCGACATGCTGACCAACGTTGTCAATCGCGCCATCCAGGTGTTCGGCGGCGCTGGTATGAGTGATGACTTCCCGCTTGCCGCGCTGTGGGCGCATGGCCGCACTATCCACATCGTTGATGGCCCGGACGAGGTTCACAAGCGATCACTAGCGCGGCAAGTGATCCGCGAATTGACACAGTAAGACGAAAGGCAGTTTCCACATGACCGCTCTGGAACCGTTAATCATCGAAGAAAATCTGCGCCGTTATCTCGCTCAGCATCTCCCAGGCGAGGACGCGTCGCTCAACGTTGAGCGCATTAGCGGTGGACACTCGAATGAAACGTTCTTCGTCCGGCGCGGCGCGCAAGAATGGGTGCTGCGCCGCCCGCCACGCGGCCCGCTGTTGCCGACCGCTCATGATGTCTTGCGTGAATATCGCGTGCTACACGCCTTGAATACCACAAATGTTCCCACGCCGCGCGTCTTGCTGGCTTGCGAAGATACCGACATCATCGGCGCGCCGTTCTATCTGATGGAGCGCGTCCCCGGCATAGTGATCCGCGAGTCGTTGCCATCCTATGGCGCTGACGCTGTCGGCCGGCGCGCCATCAGCAAGGCGCTGATCGATGCTCTGGTAGTGCTGCACAGCGCCGACTGGCAGGCTATCGGCCTCGCTAACCTGGGCAAGCCGGAGGGCTATCTGGAGCGTCAGTTGCGCCGCTGGACGGGCCAGCTCGAACGCTCGCGCCAGCGTTCCCTGCCCGACCTGGACGCCGTCACTGCCTGGCTCACGGCGCATCTGCCCCTCTCTGGCCCTGCGACCATCGTCCACGGCGATTATCGCATCGATAACGCTATCTATGCCAGCGACGAGCCGCGTGTCGCGGCGATTGTCGATTGGGAGATGGCGACTATCGGCGATCCCCTGGCCGACCTGGGCTATTTGCTCTCGTCCTGGCGCGAGCCGGGCGATTCCCCATCGGTGATCATGTCGCGGCTGGTGCAGGTGACGACATTGCCGGGCTTTCTGAGCCGCGCCGAGATCGCCGCCTACTACGCTGAACAGACGGGCCGCCCCGTGCGCGACCTGGCTTTCTACGAGGCGCTGGCAATCTGGAAGCTGGCGATTTTGCTCGAAGGCAGTTACGCGCGCCATCGCGCCGGAACGACCGACGACCCATTCTTCGCGACCCTGGATCAGGGCGTGCCGTCGTTGGCGCGACAGGCGCTGCTCATCTGCCAGAACGCCGATCATTCTTCCTATAAATAAAAAGGTATAACCCATGTCAGAGATAGAGACGACCGACGATCCATTTCTTGTCCAGCGTCGCCATGCCGCCGAACTGTTTTTGATCCGGCACGGCGACGCCATTCCAGGCCCCGAGGAAATTATTCCCAGTGGCATCTATGACGATCTGCCCCTGAGCGATATCGGACGCGAGCAGGCGCAGGCTTTAGCCGGGCGGCTCGCCAAAGTCCCTTTCGCCGCGCTCTACAGCAGCCCGCTGCGGCGCTGCCTGGAAACAGCCGCGCCGCTCGCCGCACAACTTGGTCTGACCGTGAGCATTGTATCCGACTTGCGCGAAGTCCGGATTGGCGACGTGATCCCGCTGCCCAATGATGGCAATCTGGAGGCGTTGACGCGCGCCCTGCGCGAGCGGCAAAAGCAGATTGTGCGCGTGGCGGGCGCGACGGGCAGTTGGGATGATATTCCCGGCAGCGAATCATCCAAAGCTTTGCGCCAGCGCGTCGTCGAGGCGCTTGACGCCATTGCCGATAAGCACATCGGCGAGCGCGTCGTGGCTTTTGCTCACGGCGGCGTCATCAACGCCTATGTGGCTGAAGTGTTGGGCATGGAACGTGATTTCTTCTTCCCGGCGGCCAATACTTCCATCACCGTCGTGCGCGTCGAGGGCAAGCGCCGCGTGCTGTACGTGCTGAACGATCTGGCGCATGTACTGAGGCATGGCTGATCATCAGCCGCCGCGCGCTGTTCCACCCAAATCTTCATTTATGAGCGTTGCAGTAAGTGTTGCCTTACTTCTTGCTCGAGACGTTCAATGCTTGTAGCGCCTCCTGGGGCGTTTGGGCAACGCTGACTGAGACTGCCAGATCCTCTAGCACTTTGGTGTCGGTGATGCCGACAATCAGCTTGCTGGCGGTTTCCCGAATGTCTGGAAACCGTCTTTGGATGATTGCCAGTAAAACGCGCTGCTCTCCCTGGGCAAGACCTTCCATTTTTCCTTTTCTGTTGCAATGTGATATAATATGCATGTAGAGAAACATGCTGAGGTTCAAATTGACCCATATGAATCACAAACAAACTATCGTACAACATCATCCGCGCCTCATCATTGAACGCTACCTGCTGGCAGCCGGGTAGCGATGCCTCGTTATGTCTCCAAACATTTTCCAAACATTCTACAGGCGCGTGCAGCGTGCCTACCTGCGTTATGATAAATGCTGGCGTTTTGCCCGTTCCCGCCTTGCTTGAAATATGGTACTCTAAAGGAGAGAGGGATATCTCTCTGACCTACGAGCCAGGCGAACGCGGGATAAGCTCCCAGCAAAGAAGAACAAGAAGAGGAATTGTGACCTATGGATTTTATGGATCAACTGGCGCACCTGGCCCGGCGCTACGAAGAACTCAATACGCTGATGGCGCAGTCGGACGTGATTGAGGATCTCCCTTTGCTCCAGCGTTATAGC
>DATLSW010000036.1:0-4342 GCA_035533955.1 Ktedonobacteraceae bacterium
ACCTACAAGCTGGCGCGGATGTCCTTCCAGGCTTTTGCTGTAGATGGACGCCCTGTAGCCGAACTGTGTATCATTGAGTACCTTTACATCACGAAGGTCGAGTGTGAGACGTACATTGAATGGCTGCTTTTGGACAAAAGAATCCTGTGGTGTATGGGTATCAGCCGATACCATCTCGATCTGACGTAAATGCGGTTTTCCTGTCATAGCCACTGCTGGTGGGAGAATAGGAACTTCTTTAGCATCTGGAGGTGCGGCAACTGAGGGGGCAGGCTCGGTTATCTCCAGAGCCAGGATAGTGAGTTCAGGCTCAGCAACAACTGGAGGACCACATTCGGCCTTCTCGGCGGCTGGAGCGGCGAGTTCGACCTGAGAGACATTTGAAGAAACAACCAGCTCAGCCGGAACCTCAACCTCTTCTTGCGCTTCACTTGATATTGATCCTGACGCCAGTTTGCGGGCCTGGCCGACCCAGTCCTGTTTGATGATGCGTTCGCTCGTCAGCCCGCTAATTCCGATGGCAGCCGCTGCGATATCAGCCGGTGAAAGAGCGGCAAGTTGGGCATAAGTATAGATCCCGACGCCATGCAGACGGCGCTCGACAACTGGACCAATGCCGATAATGAGTTTCAGATCATCGATCTCTGGTGGCTCCTCATTCCTTGAAATCTCTGATCGTTTCTTTGACATAGTAGTTTCTCCCTCCGGGGTATATCGAAGTGCAGGAAGTTCGAGAAGTTGCCTCTTTTGCACGAGAGGCTACCTTCTGCTCAACAGGGGCGACCGTTATGGTCACCCCTGTTGAACCTTCTGATAAACGGTTCCTATAGCCGGTTGATGCCATGCAGTAGCGAGAGCCAATGGGTTTGCGCCGACGCACTTCTTTATCGACCAGCTTCCTTATCGATCATTAGAGGCTGAAGAACAGGACCTCTTCCAGTGGAACAGAACCGATGATGCCTGTAGTGGGAAGACTGTTACAGGTATCAAGCAAAACGATGGAAACGTCCAGTTCGTAGAAAGTTCCAGGAGTCGGGGTGTTCGGATCAAGCGCTACGGTACCTGCCGGGACCAGGAAGCTGGCGTGATACTGCCTTGAATTATTGGTCGTGGGTGGGTGGCAATTGGCATTGGGACAGCCAAAGTCGATGCGGTTTGAGTAGATCTGAAAATCCAGGGGAGAACTCGACGCGCAATCGAAGAAAATTGTAACGACCCATGTGCCGGCGAAAGCAGAAACCAATTGGCCGCTCAAATCCCAGTACACATCGATTACAAAATCTTGCTTCACATCGACAATGGTTGAGGCAGGTGCATCATCATCTCTAATGTGTATCGGGTCAAGGCCAGGAATCTGACAGACCCTTCCGTAAGCATGCCCGGTGGTCAAAATGTTAGGAATGTTGGCGGCCAAAGTACCTACCTTGAAAGGATCGCTGCCTGTTGGTGGGGGATCGTCAAGTAGATCGCAGCCGACTGTTGGATTGATTTGTACTGCCATGTTAAGCTCCTCCTCAGGTGAGCAAGGTGGGTCGATCAGCTATGCTAGATAGGCTGACCAATCCCCAAATGTTCAAAGAGACTCCAGGTGAGTCACTATACTATGCTGGCGAAAAGTCCTGGCTGCTTGTGTGTTCTCACGATTACCTTCGCTTTACCATGTGTTTCAGCCAATGTCTCAACCGCCAGCGCATTCCGAGTCTGGCACCCATTTCTTCCAGGTGAGGAGCGATGAAGTCCTCGATCTCGTCCAGGCTTTTCATATAGCGTCGCTTGCCGGTATGCACATGGGTGATATGTCCATGCCATATTCCCCGACCGCTCTGCCCGGCGGGTTCTTCTACCCAGACCTTGACGATGAACGATTGTGCTGTGGGTTCCTCTAAAAAATCCATAATCGCCCTCACGTCTAAGTTGGTCCTGAGTCCTGGTTTCGCTTGCCTCGACCGGACCATTTCAGGTGCGATGGAACTATAACATGCAGGTGTCTATCGTTTCGTCTTCCTGACGTCTCGCTTCATGTTGCTTGCGCGTCTTTTATCAGATCGGTTGCGCGTCTTCTGGCCGTCTTTATAAAATAAAGAGCGTCCTTTTCATGGACGCTCTTAAGTATGTTTCCTGGTGTGTCAAACCAGGTCGGCTATATCCAACTGGCTCCACGTTTTTCCAGGAACGCGCGCAGTCCTTCCTGTCCCTCCTCGCTTACGCGCAGTGTCGCGATCACTTTGGCCGTGTATTGCCGGGCTGCCTCGTGGTTCATCTGTCCAACGTTTAAAGCTAAAGCTTTGCACTCTCGCAGCGCCTGCGGCCCGCCGTGCAGCAGGTAGCGCACGGTTTTTTCGACGACGGCATCCAGTTCTTCGGCAGGAACGACGGTGTGGATCAGCCCGACCTCGCGCCCGCGCGCGGCGGTGAAACGTTCGCCGGTGGTAAAGAAGACGCGCGCGTTGCCCTCGCCGATCTTGCGTATCACATAGGGTGAAATAACGGCGGGCGCGATACCTAATCTGACCTCGCTAAAGGCTAAGCGCGCGCTTTCGACGGCAATCACGATATCGCAGACGGAGATGAGACCAACGCCGCCGCCCATTGCTGTGCCGTTGACACGCGCCACGACGGGGCAAGGAAAGGTGTTGATCGTATCGAAGAGATCGGCCAGCTTCAGAGCGTCTTGCAGATTTTGTTCTTGCGAGAGCGTTGCTGATCCCTTCATGCTGCTGATATCGGCCCCCGCGCTGAATGATGGTCCATCGCCAGTTAAAACGACGGCATGAAGCTGCTCGTTGCTGGCGAGATCGGTGAAAGCGGCGTGTAGATCTTCTATGAGTTGGGCGTTGAAGGCGTTATGCACCTCTGGCCGCCGCATGGTGATAGTGGCAACTTTATCCTGAAAGCTGCGCTCGACATTGATATGTGTGTATGACATAGTGTATGCTTCCTTTACTTACATCCTGAACACGCCGAAAGGCGTCTCCGGCATGGGCGCGTTGAGCGAGGCGGCAATGCCCAGCGCCAGCACGGCGCGTGTGTCGCGAGGATCGATGATGCCGTCGTCCCAGAGGCGAGCCGTGCTGTAATAGGGATTGCCCTCTTGCTCGTATTTGTCAAGGATAGGTTGTTTGAACGCTGCCTCCTCTTCCGCGTTCATGCTGCGCCCGCGTACCGCTGTCAGCACGCTGGCGGCCTGCTCGCCGCCCATCACGGAGATGCGCGCGTTAGGCCACATCCACAACTGGCGCGGTGAATAGGCTCGCCCGCACATGCCGTAGTTGCCCGCGCCGAATGAGCCGCCGAGGATCACCGTGAAGCGCGGCACGGGCGCGTTGGCGACGGCCATCACCATTTTTGCGCCGTCTTTGGCGATGCCGCCGTTCTCATATTGCTTGCCCACCATGAAGCCGGTGATGTTTTGCAGAAAGATCAGCGGCGTTTTGCGTTGGGCGCACAGTTCGATGAAATGCGTGGCTTTGAGCGCGCTTTCAGAGAAAAGGATGCCGTTGTTGGCGATGATGCCGACCGGGTAGCCCATCAGGCGGGCGAAACCGCAGATGAGCGTCGTCCCATATAGCGCCTTGAACTCGTGGAAGCGGCTGCCATCAACGATGCGCGCGATCACCTCATGCACATCGTACACTTTGCGCGAATCTCGCGTTACAATGCCGAGCAGTTCGTTGGCGTCGTAGCACGGCGGCTCCGGATCGGTGATATCCCATGGGATATGCTTGCGGCGGTTGAGATTGGCGACGATCTCGCGGCAGATCGCCAGGGCGTGTTCGTCGTTCAGGGCGTAGTGGTCGGTGACGCCAGAGACGCGGCTATGGACGTCGGCTCCGCCCAGTTCTTCCGCCGTCACTTCTTCGCCTGTCGCGGCCTTCACCAGCGGCGGTCCGCCCAGAAAGATCGTGCCGTTGCCGCGCACGATCACCGTCTCGTCGCTCATCGCCGGAACGTAGGCTCCGCCTGCCGTGCAGGAACCCATCACGGCGGCGATTTGCGGGATGCGCTGGCTCGACATACGCGCCTGGTTATAGAAGATGCGCCCAAAGTGTTCGCGGTCGGGGAAGACATCAGCCTGCAAGGGCAGAAACGCGCCGCCCGAATCGACAAGATAAATACAGGGTAGTTGGTTTTGTTCGGCGATCTCTTGAGCGCGCAGGTGCTTTTTCACCGTCATGGGATAATATGTCCCGCCCTTGACGGTGGCGTCGTTGGCGACGATGACGCACTCCTGCCTCTCGACCACGCCGATGCCAGTGACGATGCCCGCCGATGGCGCGTCGTTGTCGTACATATCCCACGCGGCCAGCGGACTCAGTTCTATGAAGGGAGTATTGGGGTCGCA
>DATLSW010000037.1:0-8347 GCA_035533955.1 Ktedonobacteraceae bacterium
GGGCAACCTGGTAGAGCATTTGCACAGCAGGATGCTTCGATGACAGCGTCGTTTCGCCGGTTGCCGCGCCGAGTAGCGAGGCGCGCATAGCATCCACGCTGGCGTTGACCTCATCAAGCTGGCCGATGTCGATAAAGCTGGCGGCTCTGGGCTGACTCACGGCTTTACCCATGCCCTGACTGGTCTCCCACTGGCGTTTCGCCAGCTTGCCCGCCGAGCAAAAACAAAATTCGGGGTGCGCGGAGTCCGAGTTCCGCAATCCGGTATCGTCGCAAATAGGGCAAATCGGCATGGTGTGTCTCCTCTTGGTGCGCTTATTACCTCTCATTAGCCGTCCTCGGACGGGGTGCGGAGAGAGTGCGTCCCCTACATTTCACGATAAACTTTGTTGGTGATGCAAATAATCTTTCAACATGGCTTCACAATCGAAGGCCATATTACCAAATACGTCGCCCGGTTCGCGCCAGCACGCTTTCCCTTCACCGGAATGGTGCAGGCTGCCCTCGACAATTGAGCCACGATAAGCGATACAGACGGCGCGGAAGCGCGGGTCGCGTTTGAGCGACGAATAAACACCTACCAACTCGTGCAGGGCCACGCGATAGCCTGTTTCTTCGCGCATCTCGCGCAAGACGCACTGCTCGACGGTTTCGCGATAGCGCACGATGCCGCCAGGAATAGTATAACCGAGACCGTCAGCGCGATCAATGAGCAAAATTTTGCCGTCCTGCTCCACAATGGCGCACGCGCTCAGCATAGGCGAAATCTGTCCCAGCGTCAGCAGCGCGATCAGACGAAAAATGATGCCCGCGGCCAGTCCTTTTATCTTCTCTTTCATGGTTCTCTCATTCTAACAATGATGGCGCCCAACCCGTCTCATATCACTACTTTATGCGCTAGTATAGGGAAATCTGAGCGATTTGGCAAGGTCACACGGCAGCAGATACAATGAACAGCAAAACCACACGCATTCACCTTAGGCAGACCAGGAGCAACACTATGTACCGCCTGCTGGCGATAGACCTTGATGGAACCTTATTGACGCCGCGCCCGCGCAAAATCATTACGCCACGCACGCGTGCGGTGTTACAGCGTGCTGCTGAGGCAGGCATTGCAATTGTGATTGCGACGGGGCAAACGCACGCGATGCTGCGTCACCTCTGCGCCGACCTGCCGCTGCGAGGGCCGCAGATCATCGAAAACGGGGCAATAATTGTCGAGAATGAAAGCGGGAATATTCTGCACGAACAGCTTTTGCCTGCCGAATACATTCTTCCCGTCCTCTCAACATTGCATGACGCTGGCCTCTATCGCGCGTATCACCTGCGCGAGCGCGTTTATGTTGACCGTCAGACGCCGCGCGCGCACATCTGGTATCCGCCGCCGCTCTCGCCGCCCGTAGAAGTCGATGATGTCGCCAGCCTGTACCCATTGCCGTGTATCAAAGTCGTTGGCGTGGGCGAGGAACGCACGCTGCCGGAACAACGGCGGGCGTTTGAGCAGCTTTTCCAGGGCAAATTGTACGTAACGCAATCATCGTTCGATCTGGTGGAGTTTCTGCACCCGGCGGTCTCGAAAAGCAACGCGCTGCGAGCCATTGCCGCTGACCTGCACATCACGCCAGCGGAGATTGTCGCGATTGGCGATAGCCACAACGATATGGGCATGATCACCTTCGCCGGGCTGGGCGTCGCCATGGGCAACGCGCCCGACGAAGTGAAAGCCGTCGCAGATTACGTGACGCTGAGCAACGCCGCAGAGGGCGTCGCCGCGGTGATCGAGCAATTCGTGCTTAGATAATCTCCAGTTCTTTGCCGACCTTCTCAAAGACGTTGAGCGCCGTTGTCAGTTCCGCGCGCGTGTGCAGCGCGCTCACAATGGTACGCACGCGGCATTTATCGGCGGGAACAGTGGGAAAAACGATGCCCTGAGCAAAGACGCCCTCCTCGAAGAGGCGACTGCTCAATTTCAACGCCAGCGCGCCTTCACCAACGATGACGGGCGTGATCGGGGTCTCGCTCTGGCCGGTATTGAAGCCGAGTTCCACCAGCCCCTTCTTGAAGAAACGCGCGTTCTCCCACAGGCGTTCCACGATGCTGGGATCGCTCTCAAGCAGTTCTATGGCCGCGATGCAGGTCGCGACAACAGAAGGCGGCTGCGAGGTGCTGAACAGAATGGGACGGGCGCGCTGCCAGAGGAAATCTTTGACCTGCTGGCTGCACGCGACATAACCGCCGACCGCGCCAATACCCTTTGAGAGCGTGCCGATCTGTAGCGCCACGCGCCCTTCGAGGCCGAAGTGAACCGTTGAGCCGCGCCCGCCGCCCAGCACACCGCTGGCATGGGCGTCATCGATCATGACGAACGCGCCGTACTGCTCCGCCAGGTCAACGATGTCCGGCAAAGGAGCGATGTCGCCGTCCATGCTGAACACGCCGTCGGTGACAACCATGATCTTGCCGTAATTACCTTTGCTGGACTCCTCCAGCACGCGCTGCAAACCCGCCATATCCTTGTGAGGAAAAACCTTGCGCGAGGCTTTGGAGAGGCGCGTGCCGTCGATGATGCTAGCATGGTTCAGCGCGTCGCTGATGATCAGGTCGCCCTCTTGCAGCAGGGCGTTGATCACGCCAAGGTTGGTAGTATAGCCGGACTGGAAGGTCAGCGCGGCCTCGCTGTGCTTGAAACGGGCCAGTTTCTCCTCGAGTTCGACGTGCAGCGACATAGTTCCGGCAATAGTGCGTACCGCGCCCGATCCAACGCCGTATTTCTCGATGGCTTTGATGGCGGCCTCGCGCAGTTTGGGGTGGACAGTTAAACCGAGATAGTTGTTCGCGGAGAGCGTGATCACTTCGCGGCCATCCATGATGACAGTCGCTTTCTGCTCTGTCTCAAGCACGCGCGGGCGCATAAACACGCCCTTTTCCTTTAAGGCATCTATTTCTCTGGTGACGTATTGTTGTAGCGATTCCATGATACGTTCATCGTCCTCTCATTTTCCAGGGCGACCGTCAGGATCGCCCCTACCATAGGGCGTTCTATTCCCCAGGGCGACCGCCAGGGTCGCCCCTACCATAGTGATTATCACATCGTCATGACGATTTTGCCGCAATCGCCGGAGCGCATGATCTCCATAGCCTCGTGGAAGCTATCAAAGGGCAAGTGGTGGGTGATGACGGGTTTGACATCGAGCAGGCCCGCTTCGAGGATGCGCCGGGTGCGATACCAGGTATCGAAGATGCGCCGGCCAGAGATGCCGTAGACGGTCGCTCCCTTGAAGATGATGTCATTGGCAAAATCAAGTTCGATGTTGCGCGACGGCAGGCCGAGCAAGGAGACACGCCCGCCATTGCGCAGCGCTTTGAAGCCCTGACGCATAGCGACGGGGTGGCCGGACATTTCCAGCACGACATCGACGCCCACGCCTTCCGTCACTTCCAGAATGCGGGCGACGGGATCGACTTCCGCCGGATTCAGGACGTAATCCGCGCCCATCTGCCGCGCGATATCCATGCGCAAGTGGTGCGGCTCGATAGCAAAGGTGGTGCTGGCGCCGGAGACACGACAAAGCCCCACCGCCCAGAGGCCGATGGGGCCGCAACCAAAGACCGCGACGGTTTTGTTGGTAATCTCTCCGGCGTAAGTGGCGTGAACGGCGTTGCCGAACGGCTCCTGGATCGAGGCGACGCTGTGATCGATCTCTTTGCCGGTCTTCCAGGCCACCTGCTCAGGGATGGAGATGTAATCGGCGAAAGCTCCGTCGCGGTCGATACCCAGAATTTGCACATTCTGGCAGACGTTAGCCTGTCCGGTGCGACACTGGTAGCAGTGGCCGCAGGCGATGTGAGTTTCGGCGGCGACAAAATCGCCCGGCGCTACCGTGGTCACATCGTCTCCGACTTCGACCACTTCGCCAGCAAACTCGTGTCCGAAGATGCGCGGAACGCTCATACGGCTCTGCGCCCAGGCGTCCCACTCGTAGATATGCATGTCTGTACCGCAGATAGAAGCTGCTTTTACCTGCACCAGTACATCACGCGGGCCAATAGAAGGAATATCAACCAGGGCAACCTTTGCCCCAGGCGCGGCCTCGGCTTTGAGGGCCGCCCTCATTTTACCTTGCATGTGTATTCACGAACCTCCATGTAGACATTCATTAAGCTGCTCATATTATGCGTTTTTGGTATGTTGTTTGCAAGGGAGTATGCCTCATCTGCTATACTGATCAATAAACTAATGACTAACTAGCGAAGGAAAGATTATCATGACCGATCACCAGGACGATGCTACCGAGAAGCGCGACCCAATAGTTCAACAAGCTACTGGTCACAAGGAAGATGCCCTGGCTCACTGGACAGGAAACCTGCTGGATCGCGGGGATACCATAATTTATGCCATTGTCGGCGCGTGCTTCTTTCTGGGCGGATTCTTCGCGCTGGGCTACAGTTTCTGGAATTTTGGCTCCTACCTTCTGGATAATATCCCTCTGACACCGGCGATAGTCGCTGAATCCATTGTGCAACTGATTTCTGACCTTCTGCTCGTCGTCATCATTATGGAGGTTCTCGGCACAGTTATCCATTATCTCAAGTCTCATGTCACCTCGCTGCGTCCGTTCCTCTTTATCGGCATTATCTCCGCCACACGAGGCATTTTATTGATCGGCGCGCGGCTCACCGTTGAAAGTGGCGGCCATACCACTGAGAATTTTAGCAGCGACATGATCGAATTGGGGGTCAACGCCGCCGTGATCCTTGCTCTCGGCATCACGCTCAGGTTGATTGGAAAGGCCGCCGAGGATTATAGCGAAGAATAGCGTCAATACTCCTTCGCAGCGAGCGCCGAAGGCGCGAGGAAAGACGACGAAACATCGCCCTACGTCTGCTAAATGCGATATAATGAAAGGCAATATTTGGTGCCCTGACGCTGAAAATGTAAATTTGAAGCCTGCTAGCCGTGAGTACTCCTAAAAGCAATACCATTCTAAAGGATCGTTCATGAAACGTTTTGATCTCTCCCCTTCGTGGAAGCTTGACACGCTGTTCGTGCATGGAGATACCAGCACGCAGCACGAGCAAGAGGCTGGCACGCCGACCGTGCAGCCAATTTACGCGACGACGACATTTCTGCATCAGGATAGCGAGACGCTCGAAGCCGCGTTCAGCGGCGCGCTGGCGGATGGACAGGCCGCGTTCGTCTACGCGCGGCAGGGCAACCCGAACTCCAATACCCTCGAGACGGTGATGACGCGAGCCGAATACGGCGTCGGCGCGGTCTCCTTCGGATCGGGGATGGCCGCTATTCACGCGGCTCTGCTAGCGGCGGGCGTGACGCGCGGGAGCAAGATCGTGGCGGCCCAGGATTTGTATGGAGCGACGATTGGCCTGCTGCATACTATTTTCGAGCCGGTAGGCGCGCAGGTCGTGCTGCTCGATCTGTGTTGTCCCCACGCCGCCGACCGCATTCGCGCCGAAGAGCCGGACGTGGTCTTTGTCGAGACGCTGTCTAATCCTCTCGTGAAGGTGATCGATCTCGACGCGATCAGCGCCGCCGCGCAGGACGTGGGCGCGATCAGCGTCGTGGATAGCACTTTTACGACGCCCTATCTGATCAGACCAATCGAACACGGCTTCGACCTGGTGGTTCACAGCGCAACCAAATATCTCGGCGGGCATGGCGACAGCACCGCCGGTATCGTGATCAGCGCAAAAAAGGCGCTGCTCGACCAGTTGCGCGTGTATGGGGCAATGGTTGGCGCAATGCTCAGCCCGTTCGAGTCGCATCTCGTGATGCGCGGCTTGAAGACGCTGGCGCTGCGCATGGAGCGTCACTGCCAGAACGCGCTCAGCGTGGCGCATTTCTTGCGGGAACATCCCGCCGTGGCGCGCGTGCATTACCCCGGATTGCCCGATCATCCGCAGCACGCGCTTGCCACGGCGCTGCTCGACCATGAGCAATACGGCGGTCTGCTCTCGTTTGAATTGCAAGAGCAGACTCGCGCGGCGGTTTTCCGCTTCATGAACCGCCTGCAACTCTGCCTGCCAGCGACGACGTTGGGCGATGTCTATTCGCTGGTGAGCTACCCGCCCATGTCATCGCATCGCGGCCTGAACGATGCCGAACGGCGCAAGATCGGCATTACTGACGGCTGTATCCGCCTCTCCGTGGGTATCGAAGACGTGCAGGACATCATTGCCGACCTGGAGCAGGCTTTGGGGTAATCACTATCGATCTTTGCCGAAGAAACCACCGTGTTTGCGCGCGGGAGCGGGCGCGAAGCGGCCCGACTGCTCGACAAGCGCGCGCCCGTTGAGGATCGCTTCGTGCGCCCACAACAAATCCTCGTACAGCACGTCGCCGTGATTCCTATCCAGCGCGCGCATGGCTCCGGCGATACACACCTCACGGAAGTGACTGCCGGGTTGCTTGAGCAGCAGAGGCGCGATGGCCGCGTGTTCATCGCAATAAGCCGCTCCCAGGAAATGGCGCAAGAAACGCAGCGCCAGCACTTCATCTTCGACAAGGCCGATTTCGATCAGGACATCGATACGCCCCGGACGATCGCGGATGCGCACATCGATCTTCTCCGGATCATTGCTCGTCGCCAGCATCAGTGTTCCCGCCGGGTTATCAGGCGTGGCCGCGCCATCCAGCGTATTCAACACCTGCTGCATCTCGAACGGGTCGGAGACGAACAGCTCAAAGTCCTCAACCAGAACAAGCGCGGGCAGACGGCTCTCGGCGGCATTGCGCAGCGCGTTGGAGAGATGCTGCCAGGAAGTCGTGCCGCGATTGCGCGCGGGAGCGCAGACATAAAACACGACGCCCCCTTTTTTGGCATGAAATGCCCCTTCGGCCTTGAGCAAAGTCGTTTTCCCGGTTCCCGGCGGGCCGATCAACAGCACTTTGCGGAAGCGCGGAATATCGAGCGCGGCATAGCGGCGCAGCATGACAGGATCAAAGATGCGGCGCTGGGCCGTGACGCGCTCCAACGTCTCATCCGGCAGCACAAGGTCGCTGAACGATGCCTTTCTGATCACATCGACCAGGTTATGCATACCGCCGATAATCTCGATTTTGCCGCGTCGCCCGCGCCGCAGCGCGGCATTATGCAGATCGCCTACCAATCGCAAGAACGCGAGCCATTCGTCCTGGCGATCCTGTGGCAGCGCGACCAATACCAGGTTATGACTCTCTTCGCCATCATTGCTCTGAAAGCGCACGGAGAGCGCGCTCCAGCCACTGGCGAAGGTATAGAGCTTCCAACCGTACTGCGGCCCCGGCAGAGTATGACGCTCGCCAACCTGGGCAAAACGCAGCATATCGGGAGCGTGCAGCGTGACAAAGTTGTCCGCCGCGGCAATGCTATGAGCATAGTGCGGCGCGGCAATGCTTCTCCAACAGGCAAGCATCCCAAAACGCTGTTTCTTCTGGCGTTTCCCACGCGCAACGAGCTGATCCAGAAACAACGGATGATGCTCGGCCTGCATTCGTCCATAAGACGGGGAGACAAACATGAGCGGCTCACCCGCAAGCTCCAACTCGCGCCAGAGTTCTCTCAACGCCAGCGCCGCGACTTCATGCTGGTTGACGCGCATAACACGCAGCACCTGTTCTCCAGCAAACGGGAGATCCGAGTCAGGCGCCAGATACAATTCAGTTGGCAAGGCTGTAAAGTTTTCGATCTGTTCCATGTGTCGTAGTCTGGGAATATCTGCCTGCTGCGGACAGATGCGCCTATAAGTAACGATGCATAAAAATGAAAATAGTTGACAGAATAGCACGGCATTTGCGTTTTGTCAACATGTCTTCAATACTTTCATACGCTTTCAACATAGTTTAACATAGATGATGGGAGAAAACAATAAGAAATCTATGGTTTTATTATTCAATTCATCGTTACAAAATGTAGGAGCGCAATGAATTGCACTCCTACACTGCATCCCGTAACGATCAGATAGATATTGCCATTGACAAGACATCAGTTCACTGCGTGTGGCGCGTGTAATGGCCTGGCACGATGTCGTCGGCCTCGCCGCCTTCGGATGCTGACATAACGTGTAACAAGTCGGCCTTTGCATCGATCACCAGGTCGTTGATGACGGAGCGCACGCCAGGGAATTGGCGAGCAATCTCGGCAGCGGCGGCTTTTTGCTGGCTGTTATGCACCGCGCCGCTAAGACGCACCACGCCCAGGCGCGGATATACGCCGATGGGCAGGTCGCGGGTATGGGGATCGCGTCCCAGAGCCATCGCCAGATCAGCGGCAAGTTGGTCATCGGACACCAGGTTGTTCTTGACCTCTAGCAGACCCTGTACGCCAAGCGCCTGATCGGTTACGGTGTCG
>DATLSW010000038.1:0-27686 GCA_035533955.1 Ktedonobacteraceae bacterium
CGCCCCCACCAGGATATTATACGAGAGAATGCGAGTCATATTTGCTGCTATCCTTCTTTGTTGTTATTTTGAAAAAATGGTTCCACATATTACTATACTGACGAATGCAAACATGCAAATAGCACAGCCGACGGTAATTCACATAGAGGACTCCGCGCTTTCCCCGAAAACAGGCTTGATAACGCCGCGATCTCGTGGTAATATAACCATAGAGACTATACCCGATATGAATATATCCGTGACGATAAGGAGCAAAGATGAGACAGGCATACCCTGATCCCGATGCTATGCTGCCTCTGACACCGGCAGTGTTCAACATTCTGCTGACCCTGGTCGATGGCGAGCGGCACGGCTATAGCATCATGCAGGAAATCGCGGCGCAGACAAAAGGAAAGCTGCGTATCGGGCCAACGACGCTCTACCGCTCAATCAAACACATGCTGGAGGATGGGCTGATCGTCGAAGCGGACGAGCGGCCCGACCCTGTGCTGGACGACGAGCGACGCCGTTATTATCGTCTGACCGACCTGGGGCAGCGCGTGGCCGTAGCGGAAGCGCAGCGCCTGGAGCAGACGCTTGCTGTCGCGCGCAGCAAGTCGTTGTTACGCAATTTCACACCGGAGAAGGGAGCCTGATTATGTCTTCAACATCACCGGCTCGGCCAAAGATCATCAGCGTCTCCGTCCTGCTCTATCGCTGGCTGCTCGCTCTAGGTCCAGGCGTGTTTCGCCGCGACTATAGTATACCTGCCCTGCAAGACTTTCGCCAATGCCTTATTGATGCCCATCGCAAACGCGGCTTCTTTGGCGTCATCGCGCTCTGGCCGCTGCTGTTTGGAGAAGCTCTCTCTGGACTACTGGCCGAATATAGTAGCGAATTTTTTGGGAGGAAACAATCCATGCTCCCGACCATACGCCGTTCCATGATCGCCGCCTTCTGGGCCTTTGTCCTCTTCAGTATTGCCATTATCGCGCTGGGGAGGATCACCGATCCGGCCGCTCCGTTCGATGCCGTCGGGCGTGTCCACCCGGAGGTCGGAGTCGCTTACAGTATCGTCGTTTATAGCTGGGAGATCGCGCTGCTGGCAATCATGTTGGGCGGCCTGCCCATCCTGTTCGTCGCATTGAAACGAGCCATTCCCGGCGGCCTGCTAAAGGCGTTACAGTTGTTTGCGATCAAGCGGAGACACGCGCTCGTCCTGCTGGGAGCCGCGCTGCTCATCACGATCTGTTTCCTGGTCTTTCTGCTGGCGACGGAATATATCTTCGGTCCGTCATCATGCACTGCCTCTAATGGCTGTATAGTCGGGCAGCCCTTGCTTGTCATCGTGGGCAGTTTCGCGGCCATCGTCGGCGGCATTACGCTCTTCGTCTTCGTGATCCTGGCCATCACTGCCTCGCTCTCAGGAGCGGTGCTGCGCAGTGAGTTCAGCACGGAGATGTTGCGTTTTGCCCTTGTACCCATCGCTATGCTCGCCCTGGTGATGAGCGCGGCGACGTTCGCGGCGACGTTCTGGTTGATCCGGCTGTGGATCGTCGCGCCGCAATTTGCCGCGAGCGGCTCAGGTTTGGGCAATGGACAGGCGGCGGAGGTCGTCGCGATCATCGGAGCGATGGCGCTCTCATCACTGGTGATGGCAGGCGCGCTTGGGAGCGGATTGAAAGCCAGCTACCATCCCACAGCGCGGCAGAATTGAGGCGACTTCGCGATGCCCGAAACAAGAAAATTGCCGTGGAAGCGCGCCTTTTATGGGTCAGACCGATAGTAATGTGATAAGCAACGTCGAATTTACAGAATATTCACAAGTTGATTACAAAGCCTTGACATTTTGCGTTTTATCAAGCACAATGGAAAAAAGCCAACTCAACTATTATCCCCTGTGGCTAAATGGCCGATGCGTCCCGTTGGGGATTGAAACTGTGAGATTCTTGTTCCTCCGAACGTATATCTGATGTTGAGAAGGCGAGGCAACACCGATCTGTTTTTAAGGAGCAACTATAGTGCGACAGGATTGGTCCGATGATGATCTTGCACGGGGTCTGCTTGAGCAAAACTCCGAGGCATTAGAGACGCTCATTTCCCGCTATTCTCGCGAACTTTTTTATTTTATTCGATTGGTGTTAGACGGAATTGGCGTGACGCAGGACGTGGAAGAGTGTGTCAACGATCTCTTTGTCGTTGCATGGCAAGAGATCAATGCCTTTGACGCGGCACGCGGCACGCTGCGAACCTGGCTCACGATGCGAGCCAAGTATATCGCCCTGGATCGCCGTCGCCAGCTCTGCCGCCGCCAGACGCATACAACGCAACTGGCCGATGAGACGCGGCAATGGACTACTTCGGATCACGCGCGAGGATGGAACGCCTCCGGTCGCAGCGGCTATGACAATGATGGTCGAGTTTCGCTGCCGCCGCATCCAGAGGCCAGTATGGAACACCTCATCGAACAAAATGAGAGGCGCGAAGAACTGCGCCTCGCCTTGGCGACGTTGCCTGAGCTTGACCGCTATCTAATTTATGCGCGCTATTGTAAATTCGCCAGCACCGAAGAACTGGCGGCAAAGACGGGATTGAGCCGTCATGCCGTGGACACCAGGCTCTGGCGAGCGCGGAAAAGCTTGCGTGAGGCGCTCAAGGAGCATTCGCATGAGTATGAGCGAATTTGAGGAACAACGCGATTTCGAGGAAGAGGATATTGCCCCTTGCCCTCCAGGGGATTATGCCCTTCCTGACGATTTCACCAATGAAGACAAAGCTTTCGCCCAGGAGTTGGGAACGCTCTTCTACCCGCAAAACGAGGAGCTGCCGCCGTATTATGCGCAAACGCTCCTGGAAGCGGAAGATTCGCGCTTTCAGCCGCCCGAATTCGGCTTTGAACACCGGATGCGCGCGCGCGTCTTTCGCCGCCTTGAATTGCGCCATCAGTTGTCCCAGTGCGAGCGTACCACCTTCCGATCCGCGCTAACCACCATCCCGGCGCGCCGCTCTCTAACTATCGTAGCGACATTTCTGGTTGTCCTGTGCCTGACCGTGATATTCACCGCGCCATCGTTTGCTTCGGGCGTGGAGATTCTCTTGCGGGGCGGCCATACCGGTGTCCTACAAGCACATAGTTATCCAAAAGTGAAGCCGAATAACGAGAATAATACGCTGGCGGAAATCAGGCAGATCGAACAACGGTCGCCAACACAGATGAGCCTGCCGGCAGCCGATCAGCAGTTGGACGGCTGGCATATTTATTGGCCGCAATTTGTCCCCAATAATTACGTGTTATCCAATGTCTACCTCTATCATGAGCCGCGCCAGAAATGGCTCGATGGCAAATTTATCGAACTCGATTATAGCCTGAGCGGGAGTACGCCCAAAGGCACGGGCAAACTGGTCATCCGCGAATTCAAACTGATGCCGGATATTAAAGTGCTGCAAGTCGTGAAAGATGGAGCCGCACAGCCAATTAGCGTCGATAACAATGGTCAGGCTCAGGAAATCTATGTCGATGGTCAATGGGTCACAAATATTATGCGCAATCAGCTCTACCCAATCTGGCAAAATGGGCAGCGCAGCGAGCTGATCTACCAGCGCGGCGGTATCGTGTTCTGGATTGTGGGCGACCTGCGTGACGGCTTCAACGAGCCTGTATTAAACTCGATTGCCACATCGTTACATCCGCTTGCTACAAGCCAGGTCTTGCACATGGGCATGAGTATGGGTATGGGCATGGGTATGGATAATGGGCTGAACCAGGTACTGGTGACGCCACGCGCGGGCGAGATCAATGGGCCGTTCGCTGACGACGTCGTCGCGGTCTATCCCTACGGCAGCCTGACGCCTTACTTGACTCCTGTCGGCAACGGGCCATCAGCGCAGAGTCAGTATCAAAATCAGAACCAGAGCAACGCCAAAATGGGCGGGCCACACGCTACTAGCTCCCCATGAGCCGCAGACAGGATGCGAGTTTATTACCTCTTATTATAATTACCCGTCTCCCAGACTGGTTGCGTCTCCCGGACGGGTTGCACGCTTCGCGACGAGTCTCTGTCCCTTCGGCTCTTTTCCTGCTCATGATCGCCTGGCTGGTTGTTGCCTGCGCTACCAACAGCGCGGCTACCCCCTCTACAGTGCATTCTCCGCTGCTCGGCCACTACAGCTACACGCCAGTGGGCCAGGATGCAACCAGTTCTCACAGCGCGCCGGGCGGTCAGATCGTTTTCGCCGACACGCAGTTTCCTGATACCCTTAATCCCCTTTTCGCCGATATGCCCATCGATTTTACCCTGGATAACGCGCTCTGGGCTGCGCCTGTCTTCTTCGATCAGCAATTTCACGTTCACGCCGATCAGTTGACCGAGGTTCCGCTCCCACAAAACGGTGATGTGCTGGACGGAGGAAGAACGATCATTATGCGCCTGCGCCACGATCTGCGCTGGTCGGACGGCCAATCGATCACATCGGGCGACTTCCGTTACTGGTGGCAACTGGAGCA
Organism: Ktedonobacteraceae bacterium; assembly: GCA_035533955.1. Classification (GTDB taxonomy): domain Bacteria; phylum Chloroflexota; class Ktedonobacteria; order Ktedonobacterales; family Ktedonobacteraceae; genus CADDZH01. The sequence continues at coordinate 4,484 of DATLSW010000038.1, forward strand.
AGACCCGAACACCGGAGCCATCACGTCCCGCGGCTATAGCGAGATCGCCAGCATCGACACGCCGGACGCCTATACCGTTGTCCTGCACATGAAACAGCCCTTCGGCCCATATCTGCTTTATCTTCCGTATGCCGCGCCGCAGCACGCCTGGAGCAAATTGCCTGATATCGCGCTGCAAAACACGCCCGCTGTCTTCACTTTGCCCGCTGTCACCGACGGCCCCTATAAGCTGGAACAAACCCGCAACGGGCCGAGACAAACAGGGCAAGGACAAACAGGGCCGGGAGAAACAGGGCAGGGGCAAACAGGGCCGAGACAAACAGGGCAAGGACAAACAGGGCAAGGACAAACAGGGCAGGGGCAAGCCACTACCCCTACCCTGACTATGCTACCCAACTCCTATTATCGATCAACTACGTTTCATGGCCCCTTTGCGTCCCGGCTCGTCTATCGCGCCTATGCCAACACAACGCAGTTGATGCGGGCAGCGCAGCAGGGGCAGGTGAATGTCGCGGAAGGCTACGGGGAAAGCGAGGTGGGCGCGATCAATCGGCTCCTACAGGCAGCGACAGGCCCACAACAAGCGGTGTTGGAAGCGCCGGCCGCAGCGTATGAACATCTCGATTTCAACCTGGCACATCCCTTCTTGCAAGACGCGCGCGTGCGCCGCGCTATCCAGATGGCGATCAACGTCTGCGGAATGCTGGCGGATGTTCTGCACGCGGCGAATTGTGCGCGGCGCGTATCGCAGGTCGAGCCGCTGCCGTCGCTCGTCTACGATCCTGCTATTCAGGCAAGCCCATATAATCCTACCACCGGGCGCGCCCTGCTGCTCCAGGCTGGCTGGCAGCCCAACGCCCAGGGGCTCATGACAAAGGATGGACATACCTTCACAATCAGATTGGTGACGACAGCGGACAATCCTATACGGGCGGCGCTGGCCCAATACATACAACGCGATCTGCGCTCTATCGGCATCCAGGTAAGCATTGCTGCCTACGGCCTGGGCGCGTTCTTCGGCATCTATACGAAAAACGGTGTGTTGGCAACGGGCAACTATGACATGGCGCTCTTCACTTACGCTAATGGCCCCGATCCCGACGACGAATACGACGTGTTCGACTCGTCGCAAATCCCTTCGGCGGATAATCCCTATGGCGGCAATTATGGCCGTGTCAATGATCCCATCATCGATCAGGCGATCGCGAATGGGCGCGCTGCTGTCTCCTTTGCCAATCGCGTCGCATATTATCACCAGTTTCTCGAACGTCTGGCCGCGCAAGTTTACAGCGTCCCGCTCTACACCGAACTGAACATCATGACCGTCAGCGCGAATGTCCATAATGTCATTCCCAACCCGAACCAGCCCGATAACACCTGGAATATCGCCGATTGGTGGATACAATCCAGCGTTTAGAGCAATTGGGTTACACTGTGACCATTTCTCCCAAAGATGAGGCCGCCTGGATGAAGTGTCATGGCGTATTTTCGGAGGAAGGACGGAGAGCCAGCGAATCAGCCCTATTGCTTTTATTGCTTAAATTGGTTATAATTTACATACAAGAACCTTCTTAAACGTGTGCTATCGCCACCTGAAAAGGTGGTTCGGGGGAATAGTATGGAAATCACGCCAGGTTCACCATGTTCCCATCGCTTTATAGGTTGCGCCAAACCTGTGTCACATCGCGAGAAGATTCTGCATTTCCCCACTGAAATTGTTGTCCTCGTATGCGTTACCCTGTTACCCGTAGGGACCGACAGCCTCTCCGGGGGAGAGGTAATCTCGCGCCCGCCTGTCCGTAGGATATTGTAGCGCGGCCTTGTAGGAATTGCGTAGGCGTTTCTTCTTTTCATAAGTTTGTTTGCACATCTTCACGAGGAGGATGGATCTTTTGAGAAAGTACATCGTGACGACCGGCTGTTCGGTCCTGATGCTTTTCGCCTTGACGTTCTTCACCTGGGGCAGCACTGCCTCTGCTGCTCCCGACGCTTCTGCTGCTCCCGCTCGTATCTCGTATATGCACGCGTGCGCCGCGGTAGCTATAGGATACGCGAGGTGTACAGCGCTCGTCGCCGTGCGAGCTGGCAGTTCCCAGGCGTTATCGCTCATTCCCAATGCCCACTCGCCCGGAGGCAGTCCTCCCTATGCTCCGGCCAATCTCCATAACGCCTACGCTCTTCCCAACACGGCTCCCGGCACGCCGACAGTAGCCATTGTGGATGCCTACAACAACCCCAATCTGGCAAGCAATCTGGCGACGTATCGCTCACAGTGGGGCTTACCCGCCTGCACGACTGGCAGCGGTTGTCTCAGGATCGTCAATCAAACCGGAGGCACCAAACTGCCCTCCCGGAATGTTGGCTGGGGAGTTGAGGAGTCGCTTGACCTGGATATGGTGAGCGCGATCTGCCAGAACTGCCATATTCTGCTTGTAGAAGCCAGCTCACCCACCAATGGCAACCTGGGTACGGCGGTCAACGAGGCCGTGAAGCTGGGCGCAATTGCTGTCAGCAATAGCTACGGAGAAAGCGAGTTCAGCAGCGAGAGCAGCTCTTGCAGCAGCTACTATCAGCACAACAACGTGGCCGTCACCGCCAGCACGGGTGATAGCGGCCCCGGCGTGTCTTACCCGGCAGTCTGCCCTTACGCCATCGGCGTGGGCGGCACGACCTTGAATTCGAATGGCTCAGAGACGGCCTGGAGTGGCTCAGGCGGTGGTTGTAGTTCCTATATCGCCAAACCATCCTGGGAGTCGTCGAGCGTGACGGGCTGCGGCAACCGCGCGGTCGCCGACGTTTCCGCTGATGCTGACCCCAACACTGGCGTTTACGTCTACGATACCTATGGCTATGGCGGTTGGCTTGAAGTCGGTGGCACGAGCGAGTCGTCGCCGATCATCGCATCCACCTATGCTTTAGCAGGCAACGTGTCGAGTACCACATATCCGGCAAGCCTGCCGTGGTCGAACTATGGCTCCGGCTGTTTGTTCATCGTCGGCGGCGTGCAATATGCCTACCAGACCGGACTTGGCAGTCCTGATGGTACTGGCTGTTTCTAAGCGTTTCTAACCTGTGGGAGCGCAATACATTGCGTTCCCACACGGCTCTCCATCCCGCGCCGCCGTGGATCGATCACAGCAGACGAGGCGGCGCGCGGCCGCGCGCGCTTCCCGGTTATTGTTGATGTTCAGCTTTGTTCTCACACAGGTTTTATTACTCAATATTCTCTCAGGGTGAGTATGGCAGATTTTTTGTAGCTGCGCAATTTATTGCACCCTGCATCCCATGAAGTGGACGCCGGCAATGGTCATCACCAGTTCGTCCTGCTGGTTGAACATCTCGCCGCGCGAGCGTATAACGCCCATGGTGGGGCGGCTTTTGGATGGGCTGGCCGCTATGACTGTGAAACGCCCGCGCAGCGTGTCTCCAGGGCGAATAGGCCGCAGCCAGCGCACTTCATCGACGCCAGGTGAGGCAATGCTGTCGGTCTGACTGAGCAGTGTATCGACGAACAGACGCATGAATAGGGCCGTGCTGTGCCAGCCGCTGGCGACCAGGCCGCCGAAGATCGAGTCGCGCGCGCGTTCTGGATCGACGTGAAAATATTGCGGGTCAAATTGCCGGGCGTAGGAGATGATCTCTTCTTCCGTTACTGTAATCGTGCCGAGGTCGAACGCTGCGCCGACCGGGAAATCTTCAAAATAGTACATGATTGTGAAATCCTTCCGGTCAATCTTTTCCCAGCATTCCACGTTGGGCCACGGGTTCACTATCTGGTATGGCGGCCTGCGCCCCGGCCCGTGTGAAGGGCGTTGGGTAGCGCCACATGCGATAGATGATGTAAATGGGGAACAGTATCCAGGGCAGATTTGCCAGCAAGACCATGGGCAAGTGCGGTGTCGCGTGCGGCCCCGCGATCTCTTCCCCGAAAATAATAGTGATGTTGGTCAACATCACCGAACTGTAGATGATGCTGGGCATGCGAATCCACTCTTGCCCTTTGACGTAGGCGTAAATGGCGACAATATAAAATGGCCCGAAGACGAGGTCATCGATCCAGATCGTCATCTTCCACCAGACGGGACGTGCTATCAAGAGCGGATCGAAGGTGTATCCCCACCAGTGAATAGCGTTGACGATGAACGATGGCGGCCAGATCGGATACGTGAAATGGGCCGGATTCGCGATGATCAACTGCTCGATATCGACGATGTAGCTTATGAAAAGAATGTTAACGAGGAAAAAAATGAGGATAACGATATCTCCGCGCCTTTGTGACAACGGAATAATGGATTTGTTCACAAAACCTCCTTCATGTTTGTCATTCGTGGCGCGCGGGCAGCGACTTGCCTCTGCCCGTTGGCTTTATTCCATTCTCTTATAAGAACCGTTTATCCAGGCTGACGTTGATACATCGAGCGCAATACGCTGCCCATGAGCTTGATGGCCGTCGTGTGCGGCATGACGCGCGTCATCAGCACGTTTGCCAGGCGATTTGTCCAGCCGGGAATCACGACCGGCTGTTTCCCCAGCGCCGCCAGCGCCGTGCTGACGACCGCACGCGGCGTCGATGGCGTGACGGAGCCGCGCGATGTGCTTGCGAGATAGCCTGGCGTGCTGACCGCGCTGGGACAGCACGCCAGCACGCTGACGCCTTGCGAGCGCAACTCTTCCCACAATCCCTCGGCGAGAATCTTGTTATACGCCTTCGTCGCCGCGTAGTTGCTGATCAGCGCGGAGCCTTGAGACGCGCCCAGCGACGACATCAAGATGATGCCGCCGCGCTTGCGCCTGATCATCTGCTGGCCCAACAGATACGCCAGCGTTAAGGGAGCGCGGCAATTGACGGCGATTTCACTCAAGTGATCATCCAGCGCGATCGCGAAATAGGAGCCGATCTTGGAGACGGCGGCATTGTAAATGAGCAGGCCGATCTCAATATCGCCCGTCGCTTCCGTGACGACAGCGTCGAGATCAGCACGCGCCAGGTCAAAGGGCAGTGTTCGTACCTGCACGCCGAACTCGCTGATCAGTTGTATACTGAGCGCGTCCAGCAACTCCTGGCGGCGCGCGATCAGGACGAGGTTGAGTCCCCTCGCCGCGAGTTGTCGCGCGTACTCGGCTCCCAACCCTTCGGATGCTCCCGCCACCAGCGCCCAGGGGCCATAGCGCGTCTGAAAATCGACGACCATTTGTGTTTTTGCCCCTTTATCTCTTGCCGCCGCGAGGATGCGCTTCGCGCCCCTGGCGCATAATCTCACGCAGTTGATCCAGGTGATCGGTATCGTGGTACAGACCCATAATGAAGCGCCCTACGGCATTGAGCGGGCCAAGTCGCGGATAAGGCGTGTAGGTGATGTCGAGATGCGGCTCGTCGGGCCAGGCGTCGAGCATGGCTTTGCGCATCCGGCGACTTTCCTCGAGACGTTGCCGCACCTGGGCGATAGTCTCTACGCTTTGCCACGGAACCTCGTAGCGCGAACGCCCCTCGACCGGCAGGCCGCGCGCCAGGGTCAGCGCCAGCGCCGCAGACTCCTCGGAAGAAGCCGTGACGTGGACAACGACGTGACCAAGCGTCCACGCCAGGTCTTTTTCTTCAGGAATGCCGAATGTATCGTTAGCGTTGGGGTCTAACGGCACAAATACCACGTCTGCATCGTTCGCGTCAGCGATGATCTCCTGCATAGTGTCGATCATTGCGTCGGTGAACTGGTAGAGTTCAGCCTTCGCCAGCTTTGCCATCATGTCCGCGAAAGAGATGGTTCCGCTTTTTACTGCTGTGAAGTCAATCATAATCAGGTGTTTCTCCATTAATGAATATAAAAAAGGGGCTGTGTAAGGACGTGACCTTTGTAACACAACCCCCCACAAGGAGAAGAAATGGCTTCTTCTACCTATGAGAACGCTAAACTTTTGTAAGTTATTCCAATGTGAAATTTCATCAATGCGTTCCATGTACGGTCAGGCAGTGGGCCGCTCAGGCTATGCCACCAGCAGTTCCAGCAAGAGACGCACAGAAGTTTCGTCAGGAGCCGCCGCCAGGCTCTTCAAGACGATGCTCAATGTTTCAGGCGTTTTGATACGATGTACTTTTTGTCGTGCCAGATCAGCCAGAGGGGGGTAACGACTCTCAACGATGGTTACCACCGCGGTTTGCAGCCCCTTCGCTTCACCGCGCGCTTCGCCGCGTGCTTCGCCGCGCGCTTCACCGCGCGCTTCGCCGCGCGCTTCACTTTCGGCACGAATCTTCCTCATTTTGGGATCGCGTTCCATTAAGTCGTCAAACATGTTTAGTCGCTCCTCGATTTCTTGCTTGTCCGCGCCGGGCATAATTTCCGCGCGCCGCAGCATCACGCCCAACCAGCGGATTTCTCTTGCTAACTTGACATCACTGCCTTGATAATATTCTACCATTTCATCAATGGCTTTGTGAAGCATCTCCGTGTTCACGCCTGCCATCGTGGGCAACAGCGCGTACAATGGCACGGCATGTGTGCGCATATAATAGTCCGCACTCCATTCCCACAACTTGATCACATGAAAATGGAAAACGAGGGCTTCCTCATCTCCATGCAATTCCCGATGGGGCGATACTGCTACACTGGTCGAAAAAGGATAGACAATGATCGAAATCACGGGACAATCGTACTTGCGATGAAAATACGAATGATAATCTAACAGGCGTACCGCATCATCCTTTTCGCCGCTGGCCTGAAACTCTACATCAAGAACATACAGTATCCCGCCGCGCCAAATTCTGTAGACCCGGTCAACGCGCAGTGTCGTTCTCAGAACTTCGATATCCAGCGTTTCCACATATTCGGCTCCGGCCAGGAAGTAGGAGATTATCTGCTGTTCCTGACCCTCAAACAACGATTTTAAGATGGTATCGTATGGCTGACTTTGTGCAACTGGTTGCTCTTCGTGCTTGCGTTTGTGTTTTGGCAAGGTTATATACCCCCAAACATATTTTGTCGCATAGTATAGCATAGCTCAACTAAAGTGACAAGAGGTCTGGCGCGCTATTGAACTTGAGATGCTCGAATATGTTATACTGGTGTGCGATGTATCGTTCTGAATTCAAGGAAGGAGTACTGATGCCCTCAGCGTTGGATTATGAGCAAATTGAACTTGACCTGCAACACGCGCCGGGCATCAAGCTCATCAAGGCCGAGAACGCCGCGCTGATCATCACGTTTCTGCATCGCCAGTTCAAGCAAGAGCAGCGCGTCTCCATTCCGCTCGGCGAACTGGCGGAACGGCTCGAAGATTTCCTGGAAGAGCGCAACGAACACGAGCCGCGCCGCTTTGCACGTACCGCCCAGGCATATATCAACGAGTGGGCCGATGAGCATCATCGCTACATTCGTATCATCGCGCCCACGCCGGGTAGGAACGAGAGACCTCTGGTCGAATTGACCGCCGATAGCGAACGGACCATCGGCTGGCTCGAAGAGATGCACGCGCAGTCTTTTGTTGGCACAGAGTCGCGTTTCTTGCTCGTCGTGCAAATGCTGCGCGATATGGTGCAGCGTAGCACCGAAGACCCCGCGCTGCGCCTGGAGCAGCTTGAGCAGCAGCGCGATCAACTGCAACAGCAGATCGAGGCCATTCGCGAACTGGGCAAAGTCGATGATCTGTATACGTCTACCCAGCTCAGAGAGCGTTTTCTGGAAGCATCGGCGCTGGCGCGCCAGCTCTTGCGCGATTTCCGCCTCGTCGAAGACCGCTTTCGCGATATCGCCCGTTCGATTCAGGAAGCGCAATTGCAGCCCGGCGCGCGCAAAGGATCGCTGGTCGAGTTCGTGCTGGACGCCGATGCCGAACTCAAATCTTCCGATCAGGGGCGCAGCTTCTATACTTTCTGGGAATTTCTTATGGCCCCTACGCGGCAGGACGAACTCTACTCGCTGCTGCGCGAGGTGAATCTGTTACCAGATGTACAAACAGTTGTCCGCGAAGGAACTGTGCTGCGGCATCTGCCATCTTACCTGGTGGCCGCCGGTGAAAAAGTCGTGCAGTCTAATTATCGGCTGGCCGAGCAACTGCGCCGTATGTTGGATGAACAGAGCATCGCCGAGCGCCGCCGCGTGCGCGAACTGGCGCTGGAGATCAAGCAAATCGCGCTCACACGGATCTCCGACGCTCCTGACGAAGCCACTTTTCTTGAACTCGAAGGCTTGCCCGATGTGTTTCTTGCGATGGAACGCTCCCTGTGGGAACCGGGCGAGACGCTCTCGTTCGATGAATTGCCCGTTAATGTTGACGACATCGACCTGAGCAGCATCGATTTGTCACACCTCTATAGCCAGTTCTATGTCGATGAGGCCGTGTTGCGCGAACATATCGACACTTTGTTGGCCTTGCAGCCGGAGATTACGCTCACCGACCTGCTGACTCAGTATCCCGTGGAAAAAGGTCTCTCCGAAATCCTGACCTATTGCGCCATTGCCGCACAGGATGCCCGCCATCTGATAGATTCTTCTGTACGCGAGCGGATTCCGCTTTCAGGCGCGCCGGAGAGAACAACAGATACAGAGAGATTCGTCACCGTTCCCAGGATTGTCTATCGGAGAAGCGCGCATGAAGAGTAGCATGGTCGCACCGTATGCCCCTGTGGTCATCAAGTTGCTGCAAGGGCCGCTATTCAGCGACGAGCCTGCCGCCTGGAATTTGCTGCTGAAATATAGCGAGCAAGTGCAGGCATATGTAGGGCAGATGGGTTTGCGCCTGCACTTGCAGGAAGAAGACGGCTTTGCTTACCTGCACCAGCCGGAGATTGAGGATGAAGAGGGACGCCCTGTCGTGCTGCCGCGCCTGACGCGCCGCGACCGCCTCAATTATCACACGACGCTCCTCTGCGTGCTGCTGCGCGAGCAGCTTGATCAGTCAGAATCGAGCAATCTGGAGACTGGTCCCTGCGTTCTCAAGCGACAGCAAATTCGCGAACTGCTGCTGCCGTTTCTGCCGGAACGCACCAACGAACTTGCCGTGCAGCGCCGTGTAGACGCGGCCATCAAGAGCGCGCTCGACCTGGGGTTTCTCAAGCGCATGGCGAATCTGGATGAGACGGAATACTTCGAGGTGCGGCGTATTTTGAAGGCCAGGATCAACGCCGAGCGGCTGCTCGAAATAAAGGAGAAATTGCAGCGTTATGGAACTGCCGAAATATCATTTGAACGGTAAGAGCGGCGCAGGCGACGAGGGATTCCGCCTGGAACGGCTGGAAGTCTACAATTGGGGAACGTTTAACCGACGCGTCTGGAGCATGTCCGCCAATGGCGGCACTTCTCTGCTGACGGGCGCGAACGGGGCGGGCAAATCGACGCTGGTTGACGCGCTTTTGACGCTGCTTGTTCCCAATACGCGGCGCATCTACAACCAGGCTTCCGGCACGGAGAAGCATCGCGAGCGCGACGAGCGCACCTACATCCTCGGCGCGTGGAGCAAACAGAAGGACAGTGCCAGCAATCGCGCCAAAATCGAATATCTGCGCGACAAAGATTCTTATTCCGTACTGCTGGCTGTGTTCCATAACGCCTGTTTAGAGAAAGATGTCACCGTGGCCCAGGCGCTGTGGGTGCAGGAAGACGGAGTGCATAAATTTCATGTCGTTGCTGCCCGCGCGCTCAACATCGAGGAACATTTTCGCCTGGAGGACACGATGGCCGGTTTGCGCAAGCGACTGCGGGCGCAAGGGGCCGACGTCTACGATGAATTTGTCAAATATAGCAAGCATTTTCGCCAACTGGTCAATCTGCGCTCGGAAAAGGCCACCGACCTGTTCAATCAGATCGTCTCGATCAAAGAGATCGGTGGCCTGAACGCTTTTGTGCGCGAGCATATGCTGGAAAAAACCGACGCGCGCAAACGCATCGATCAATTGCAGGCTAACTTCGAGAACCTGACGCGCGCCCATGACGCTATCTTGCTGGCGCAGCAACAACTCGACATCCTGGAGCCGCTGGCGCAGGATGCCGCAAAGTACGCGGAGCAGCAAAAGCGTATCAGCGAGGCGCTGCGCAGCGCCGACCTGGTTCCTTTGTATAGCGCTGGGCGCAAAAAAACGCTGCTCGCGAGCGCTATCGCCGACGCGCAGCGCCGCCTGGACGAGCAGCAGGCGCGCATGACGGCGCTGAACCAGGAACTGCGCGATCTCAACCGGCAGCAGATCGATTTGAGCGTCGCCATCAGCAATAACGAGGTCGGGCTACAGATCAAGCAATTGGAAGACGAGATAAAATGGTTGATCCGGCAGCAGCAAGATAAGCAGGTTCAGGCGCGCAAGTATAGCGACGTGGCCCGCCAGCTTGCTTTGCCGGAATACTGCGACGAGGCGACCTTCTTCGCAACCATCGGGCAGGTCAGGGAGCGCCAGGCGCAGACCGTGGCGCGCCTGGCGATGCTGCAAGATCAGCGCGATGGGCGCAAGCAAGAGGAGTCGCGCCTGCGCGAAGCGTGCGGTTCGCTGGAGGAAGAACTGCTTTCTCTCAAGCAGCGCAAGAGCCAGATTCCGCGTGGCGATATTGAGATGCGCGACAATCTGCTGAGCGAGCTGCGTATTCCAGAGGAGGAGTTGCCGTTTGTGGGCGAATTGCTCCAGGTGCGCCAGTCGGAGCAGCGTTGGGAACCGGCCATTGAACGCTTGCTGCATAGCCTTGGGCGGCAACTGCTCGTGCCGGAGCAGTATTATCAACGGGTGAGCCGCTACGTGGATATGACGAACTTGCGCGGGCGGCTGGTCTATCAGCGCATCAACGGGCCGCGCACACCGCGCAATAGCGACAAACCGGAACGCAATGCCCTTTGCACGAAACTGGACATCAAGCCGGGTACAGCTTTTGGCGCGTGGTTGAACGCCGAAATCATCGACTCTTACAATTACCTGTGCTGTGAAAGCATCGAAGAATTCCAACAGGCGCGCCGCGCCATCACCATGAAAGGCCAGATCAAGCACAGCTTAACTCGCCACGAAAAAGATGATCGCTCGGTGATCGGCGACCGCAAATTTTATGTCCTCGGTTGGAACAATGCCGCCAAGCTGGCCGCGTTGGAGACCGAACTGAGGCGGCAGGCGCTCGCGCTGCGTGCTGTAGAGAAGGATGTGCGCGCGCTCGAGCGCGATCAGGAACGCGAGCAAAAACAGCAAGCGCTGCTCGACCAACTGCTGACCTTCGACAGTTTTGCCGCCATCGACTGGAAAGCGAGTCAGGGCCGCTTATTGAAACTGCAAGCGCAGGTAGGCGAATTGAAGGCCAATTCCGACCTGGCCGCGCTGGACCGCCAGCTTGTAGAGGTGAAAACGCGCTATAGCGCGAAGCAGGACGAGCGCGACGGGGTCAACAGCGAGATCACGACACTTGACAATACAAAGCGCGACCACGAACGGCAGTTGCGGGCCTGCGAGCATACCATCAGCGAACTGTCGCCCAGCGCCGAGGCTGTCCTGATGGCGCAGATTGAAAAAGAGCATCAGAAGCGTGTCTTCACGCTTGAGACGATTGAGCAGGAGAAGGATGACATCCGGCTTTCTTACAACCGGCGCGCCACCGCTCTGCAAGGGCCGTTGGGTCAACTGCGCGAAAATATCGTCAGCCGCATGAAGGATTTCAAGCAGAGCAGCCCCGCCATTGCGCAGGATGTCGATGCCTCGCTGGACGCGCTCGATCACTATCTGCGCTTTTACGAGCGCATCAAGCGCGATGATCTGCCGCGCCATCTCAAGCGTTTCAAGGACCTGCTCAACGACAAGGTTATTCTCGACATCAACTCGTTTAAATCCGTGCTGGAGCAGTATGAAAGGGAGATCGAAGAGAGTATCGACCGGCTCAATATCTCCTTGCGCACCATTGACTATACCACTTCGACCTATATTCAACTGCGCCATGATCGCTCGCACGATCAAGAGGTGCAGGATTTTAGAAGGACGCTGCGCGCCTGCCTGCCAGATGTCTCGCAGCAGAATTCGCCGGAGGCCAACGAGGCGAGTTTCCAGCGCATTCACGCGCTGATCCGGCGCTTTGAAGAAGACGAACGCTGGACAGCAAAGGTGACGGATGTGCGCAACTGGCTCGATTTCTCGGCGCAGGAGCTATACCGCGAGGACGACACGCTGAAAAACTACTATTCTGACTCTTCCGGCAAGTCCGGCGGCCAGAAGGCCAAGCTGGCCTATACCATTCTGGCTTCCGCCATCGCCTACCAGTACGGGCTGGACCAGGAAGAGGGACGCGAGCGCGCTTTCCGTTTCGTGGTGGTAGATGAGGCATTCAGCCGCTCGGACGAATTGAACGCCCGCTACGCGATGGAGCTTTTCAAGCAACTTGGCCTGCAACTGCTGGTTGTGACGCCGCTCGACAAGATTCACGTTATTGAGCCGTACATCTCAGCCTGCCATTTTGTGACCAACAACGAAGAGGAAAACGACTCGAAGGTCTATAACCTTTCGATTGAAGAATACCACCAGCAGAAGCTGGCGCTGGGCGTGGGAGTCGCAGCCGGTGATCACCTCAACTGAGATCATGCAGAAGGTCGGGCGGCAGTACGCGCCATTTCTGCGCGCCTGGCTGCGCGGCGAGCCATTTTTCCCGCTCGCCTATTCCGTCGGCAAACTTCCCGATGACTACGTGGCGCTGCGCGACGCCGTGCAGCGTCTCAATGATCATGCCAGGGGCAGGCGCGGGCATGGTTATGTTGTCGAGGCGCGCCAGCAGCAAACGCGCAAACATGGCCCGCAAACGCTGCCGGTACGCATCATAGTTGAGACGCAACAGGATTTCCTGTCTCTGATCGACAAGGCCGACGAGTTTGACCGTTTCTGCCGCGACGTCGTGCTGATCCGCGCGCGCCTGCCACAACTTGAAGCGTGGCTCGTCCAGTATCCGCAGCGCGTGATCGAGCATCATGGCATGTGGCCTGACCTGCTGGCGGTTTGCGCTTATTTTCTAGAGCATCCGCGCCCTGATCTGTATATCCGCGAACTGCCGATTGCCGTCCATACCAAATTTATCGAGCAGCATCGCGGCATCCTGCGTGAACTGCTCGAACAACTGCTTACTGTTGAGGCTATTGAGCGGGATGCCGGGACGTTCGAGCTGCGTTTCGGTCTGCGCGAAGAGGAGCCGTTCATTCACCTGCGCTTTCTCGACGATCAACTACGCAAACAGTACGGGTTGCCGTTAAACGAGATCGGCGTGCCGCGCTCGCAATTCGCAGCGCTGGCGTTAGGGGGCCAGCGCTGCATCGTGACGGAAAACAAGAAAACCTTCCTCACCCTGCCTTCATTCCCAGATACTTTTGCCATCTTCGGCGGTGGCTTCAGGGTAAACGAACTCGCGAGCGTCCAGTGGCTAGTTGAATGCCCCATTCTCTACTGGGGCGACCTGGACGCGCAGGGTTTTCAAATTCTCTCGGCGTTGCGCAGCGCCTTTCCACACGTCACTTCCGTGATGATGGACGAGGCAACGTTGCAGACCTTTGCCGATTTTTGCGTTGAAGGCACGCTCTGCCCGGTTCTTCAACTGCCACACCTGACACCCGATGAACACGCCCTCTTCCTCCACCTCGCCACGCGCAATATCCGCCTTGAGCAAGAACGCATCAGTCATGCCTACGCTCTCGCCTGTTTGCGAGAGCGTATCCAGGCGATGTGATACAATGCTGATGAGATTTTCGGGGTGGAAATTTTCCTTCCATGATATATTGAGGATTTAGCATTGAACAAGAATCGGATCAAGCCGATACAATGGGCATATCGCTTCGCCGCGTCCATTATTCAGCGTCTATCGATATACATGGTCTATACCGTTTGCGCACTCTACGCTCGCTTTGCCTTACGAGTCACCGTCGAAGGACTTGAACAAATTCCTGCTTGTGGCGCGGTGCTGCTTGTGGCGCGGCATTATCATCACCTGTTTGATGGCTGTGTCCTGATCGGAAGAGTTCCCCGGCGCATTCGTATCCTGGTCGCGCTGGATGGCGCGCGCAGCCGGAGGAGCCGTTCCTTTCTCGAATGGCTGTGTTCAGCCCTCGGCTGGCCTGTTCTCTTACGTGATGACCGCTTGCGTGACAATAGAGCAAAGTATCGCGGTAACACGAGCGCGTATACGTTGAACGAGTGCAAACGCTATATGCGCCATGCCGTTACCGGCGCGGTGCGTCTTCTGCGCAATAATGAGGGATTATTGATCTTCCCCGAAGCGTACCCCACGATCGATGCAGCCTCTGTTTCCAGACGTGAAGAAGACAGCTTTCTACCGTTCCGTTCCGGCGTGGCGCGCATTGTCGAAATAGCGGAGCGCGATGGACGCACGCGCGTGGTAATTGTGCCGGTGGGATTGCGCTACGCCCACCATCGGCGCTGGCAGGTCACGCTCCGTTTCGGCTCTCCACTGCGCCGCGAAGATTTCCCCTCCACACAAGCCCTCGTCCAGGCCCTTGAGGAATGGGTGCAGAAACTATCTTTCGGATGATGAGCGACCATGCGCTGTCGCCCTTGCACAAAAAAAATTCTTCATGCCTGCGCGAAAGTATCGATCATCAGTTTCACGTCGTCGCCCAGGGGATAGAGGACGGGGCAGGTGCAGCCACTCTGTGCGTATTCCGCGACCTTCGCGCGCACTTCGTCCGGCGTGCCGCTGGCGGTGATACGCTCGATCAATTCGTCCGGCACGAACTGCATGGCCTCGTGAATCTGCTCTCTGGTGGCAGGCCAGCCGAGGATGCTCTGCACCTTGCGCACCGTTTCTGGCGGCGTGCCGCTGGCCTGGGCGATGTGCGGCTGCTGGGCCAGGTATTGCGTGATCAGTTCTTTCGCCCCCTGCACGGCGAGATGGTGATCATGATTAACCGAGCAGACGATCAACTGCGGGCGATCAATGTCGTCTAGCGTGCGCCCGGCCTTGTTCGCGCCGATTTCGATATGTTGCAGAGCTTCGTGATTGTATGACGGCGGCACGCAATAGTTGAGAACCACACCATCGGCGATCTCGCCGGCCAGTTCCATCATGCCCATGTGCGTCGCGCCAATGAAGATCGGCACGTTGCGCGGCTCGCGGCGGCCATGCACCACGTCAAGTTCGATATCATCGACATGATGAAATTCGCCGTGAAAGGTCACCCGCTCCATATTGAGCAGCCTTCTCATCACTTCGATGGTCTCGCGCATGGCTTTGAGCGGCTTCCTGCGGTCAATGCCCACCTGCTTCGCCAGCGGGTCCCACCACGCGCCGAGGCCGCAAATGATGCGGTCCGGCGCCAGGTCGTCGAGCGTCAAGAAGGTCGCGGCCAGCAAGCCGATATTGCGTGTCCAATTGTTTATGACGCCGCTGCCGATCTTCACGCGTGAGGTCACCGCCGCGAAGGCCGCCATGGGGACAATCGCGTCACGCACCAGGCGCGATTCCGCCTGCCATACAGCCTCGAAGCCGCGCTCCTCGGCGTACTGCGCATAGGCCATGCCTTCGCGGATCTCGTGTTTGTCTTGCAGATACATTGCTACACGGGCCATAACATGCTCCTTAATTATCAGATATAAGAGTATCTTATCACATCGGTAAGGGTAAAATGCCGTAGGGGCGTGGGCTTGCCCCGCCCTATCGTCCTTGCCTGGATATCATCATGGAAAAATGACTTGGGCGGGGCAAGCCCACGCCCCTACGGCACGACGTGTTCATTCATGCCTGAGATTTGGGCGGGGCAAGCCCACGCCCCTACGGCACGACGTGTTCATTCGTGCCTGAGCGCGCTCAGTTGCGCGATATTCCGGGAGCGGGGATCGAGGTGATCGCGCAGCGCGTCTCCCAGGATGTTGAGGCTCAGCACGACCAGCACAATTGCCAGGGCCGGGCCAAGCAGCATCCAGGGGTCGATGTTGAGGTAGACTTGCGCGTCGCTGATCATCAACCCCCATTCGGGCGTGGGGGGCTGTGCGCCCAGACCTAAGAAGCTGAGCGTGGATTCGTCGAGGATGGCGAATGAGATGGAAATGGTTGCCTGCACCAGCAGCGGGCTAAAGATGTTGGGCAGGATGTGCCGGAACATGATCTTGTACGTGCGCGTGCCGGTGAGAACCGCCGCCGTCACATAGTCCTGTGTCGCGGCCTGTAGCGTTTGAGCGCGCGCGAGGCGAGCATAGATGGGAATGCGCACGATTGCCAGCGCGATGGTCACATTGATGATGCTTGGCCCCAGCGCGGCGACAATCGCCAGCGCCAGGATCAGCGATGGGAAAGAGAGGAGGGTATCGACGATCATGGTGATACCCTGATCGACCCATCCCTTAAAATACGCCCCGGCGATACCCAGCAGTGTGCCACACAGTCCTCCCACCAGAATAGACGCGACTCCTACCGTCAGCGAGATACGCGTTCCATAGATCACGCGACTAAGTTGATCTCTCCCCAGCCCGTCGGTGCCGAGAGGATGCGCCAGGGTTGGCGCTTGCGCGGAGATGGCTGGATGATAGAGGAGTGGAGGGTACGGAGTGAGGAAGGGCGCAAAAATAGCAGCGAATATAAACGCGAGCAAGATGACGCCAAACCACAGGCGCGGATCGTGTACGAACGTATGCCACGCGCTCCTTATCCATCTCGTTGTTCTCACAACAGGCAGAGGTTCGATAATTTCCGGTTTTTCCTGGAAGTCTGTTGGTGTTGCCACACCGTTCTCCTAAACTTTGGAGTTCAAAAACCCGTTACGATTTATCAAAACGTATGCGTGGATCAATGGCGGCATAGAGAAGGTCAATCAGCAAATTGGCCGCCATATAGGAAAATGCTGAGAGTAGAACCACCCCCTGGACGACCGGGTAGTCTTTTGACAGAATGCTCATAATGGTCAACTGGCCGATGCCGGGCCAGAGGAAGATGGTTTCTATGATGAATGCTCCCGCCAGGATCGAGCCAACTTGCAAGCCGACGATGGTCAAAACTGGCAGCATGGCATTTTTTAAGGCGTGAACGTAGGCAACGCGCCTTTCCGACACGCCTTTGGCGCGCGCGGTCTGCACGTAATCCTGCCCCAGCGCTTCAATCATGCTGGCGCGAATCTGCCGCATATTGACGGCGACTGCCCCGGTTCCCAGCGCAACCATCGGCAAGATGAGATCCTGGAGATTGGCAAGCGTATCCTGGTTGAGAGGGACATAGCCGCCGGGTGGGAACACTCGTAGATCGACGGCGAAGAAGAAGATCAGCGCCAGTCCCAGCACGAAGTTGGGAATCGCCGTGCTAAACAGACTGAAAACGTTTGCCAGCCACTCTCCCACCGAATTGCGGTGCGTAGCGGAATAAATGCCCAGCGGAACCGCCAGCAGCAGCGAATAGATCAACGCGCAAATCCCTAATTCCGCCGTGACGGGCAGCCTTTGTAAGATGGCCTGCGATACCGGTTGATCAAGCTGAATAGATTGCCCCAGATTCCCATGCGCCGCCTGCCAGAGCCACAGGCCGAATTGTATGGGAAGCGGTTTATTCAGTCCGAGTTGTTGATCCAGTGCTGCCACCGTTTGTGGCGTCGCATACTCCCCCAGCAAAATGCGCGCGGGATCACCGGGGATGAGGTGGATCATCATGAATGTCAGGAAGCTGACAAGCAGCGCGACCGGAATCATGAAAAGAATCCGCCGCAGCATGTAACGCAGCACGAAAGACTCCTCTAAGCGGAATGCATTGGTTCCGACACAGCTAAACCGGCGTGCGGTTTAGCTGTGCCAGAACCAGTCTATTCCGCTCTATTATGAACTGACATAGACGCTGGCAAATTCCATCATTCCCGTGGGCAGCAGCGTGAAGTTCTTGATACTCGTTGTCGTTGCCTGCTCATTTACGCCATAGTTGATAAAGACGTAGGGAGCATCTTGCAGGATCAACTGATCCGCTTGCTGGTAGTCAGAGATGCGCTGCGTCTGATCGCTGGTGGCGCGGGCAGCCGCAAGCAGCGCATCTACCTGTGGATTGGAATACTGCATGTTATTGAAGCCGCCGCCGGTGTGGAACCACGAGTAGATGTTCCCGTCCGGGTCAGGGCGTCCGCTCCAGCCTATCAGGGCAGCCTGGAAGTTGAACGCGGAAGTATCGGTCAGCAGCGCGGTGAACGTTTCTTGCTTAATATTCACTGTGATGCCCGCCGGTTGCAGTTCCGATTGGAGGAATTGCGCCTCTTCGGCATTGAGCGGAGAACCGCTGGCGATCAGCATCGTAAAAGTGATGCCCTTTGCCGCGCCGCCCAGGGCAAGTTCAGACTTCGCATTAGCGATGTTGTAGCTGTAGGGCGCAAAGCTGCTGCTGTAGGCCCAACTGGCGGGCGAGATCGGCCCCTGCGCGGCCACGCCGATACCTTTCAAAACCGTATTGACGATCTCCGTGCGGTTTACTCCCCACTCGATGGCCCGGCGTATGTGGACGTTATTTAAGGGGGCAACTTTTGTGTTGAGCATGAACCCGAAGAAGCTCAGCCCCGGTTCCTGCTTATAGACAAGGCTGGAATTCGCCTTCGCGGACGGCACGTCGGTTGGGTCGAGATCGTCGGCCACCTGGATGGTGCCGGTTTCAAGGTTCGAGTACATCACGCTCCCATTGGTGATGGGAACATAGCGAATGGATGCAAGGTACGGCAGCGCGTTGCCCTGGGCATCTTTCTGCCAGTAGTGAGGGTTTTTCACCACGGTAAGATGATCGCCCTTCACCCAATCTTTGAACATAAACGGGCCGGAGCCAGCGTCAACCGGATCATTCGCCAGGCTGCTGCCCAACTTCTTCACGGCTGTCGGCGAAAGCATCATGCCCGCGCGGTCCGTCAATGCCGCCAGCAGCGGAGAAAACGGCACTTTCAAAGTGAACTGGACATGAGAAGAATCTGTCGCTACCACTGATTGCACGCTTGATATCTCACTATAGCGCGGCGATGTGGGCGTGGATAGGATACGGTTGATATTGAAGACCACAGCATCGGCGTTAAACGGCGTGCCATCCTGGAACTTGACATCGGTGCGCAGGGTGAAGACCAGTTGCGTCGGCGTATTATAGACCCACGACGTCGCCAGGTCCGGCACAATCTTGTTTTGCGCGTTAAGCGCGACCAGGGTATCGTAGATGTTCAGCATGACCTGGCGGTCGTACAGCGACGTCGATAGGGTGGGATCGAGCGTGGTAACGTCAGCGTCGAGGCCGACCTTAATGTTGCCGCCATACTTTGACGAAGTACTGGTTGTGGGACTCGCGCCGCCGCACGCGGCCAGCGCTGCTACTAAGGTGATGGAAATAATGACAAGGGAGATGAATGCTTTTTGCGTGTGAACGCGTCGTGAAATAAACTGGTGTACCATGAAAAAGCCCTCCTTGGCCGGCCCAATGTGTCCAATGATGAATAAACAAGCGGTTCTTTTAGCTGAACCGCTTGTTCTGTTATATGAACAGTATAGTGAAGTGATAAGATTCTGTCAAGGTTTCAAGATAATGCAGAGCTAAATGAGATTTTTGTAGGTTTTCTCAGGATGCGTTAATACACAGGAACTGTTTCATCCGCTCACAAGCTTGTGAGCGGATGAAACAGTTCCTGTGTATTATCAGCTTCTACCACGCCGCGGCGCTGCTCTCCGCGCGCGGATCAGCGCCGCCGTACATTGTGCCTGTGGCCGCGTCGAAAACGATGCCCTGCGCGTATCCCATCAGGGCCAGCCACTCGCTTTGTTCGGAGATGCTGTGACCCATCTTGCGCAGCGCAGCCAGCGTCTCAGGCGGGAAACGGCTCTCTACCTGGAGCGATTCTACGCCGTTCGCCGCGCCGTGGATCCAGCGCGGCATCTCGACGGCTTCCTGGATGTTCAGCCCGAAACGCGCGACCGCCGTATAGACCTGCAAGTGAATCTGCGGCTGCCCGTCGCCGCCCATCGTGCCGAAGACCATCGCTGGCCGCCCGTCGCGCAGCGCGATGGAGGGGATTAGCGTGTGCAGCGTGCGTTTGGCTGGAGCCAGCGCGTTGGCCGCGGCGGCATCAAGCGAGAAATACGCGCCGCGATTCTGAAGGACGATGCCGGTATCATCGACGACGGCGCCGCTGCCGAAGCCCATGTAGTTGCTCTGTATAAGCGAGACGACATTGCCGTCGCCATCCGCCGCGCAGAGATAGATCGTATCGCCGGTGAAACCGCCGGGAGCGACCGATGGCTGCGCTCGCGCGGGATCGATCAGCGCGCGCCGTTGCGCCAGGTAATCCGCGTCGATAAGGTCTGCCGCCGCGACGCGCATATGCGCCGGATCGGTGAGATAAGTTTCGCGGTCGGCGAAGGCTATCTTCTTGGCTTCCACTGCCGTATGAACCGTTTCCGGCGCGAGCGGGCTGTTGCCGAGCGGCGATTGATCGACCATGCCGAGCATCTGGAGAGCCGTGACGCCCTGCGTATTGGGCGGCAACTCGTAGATTCTGAGTCCCGCGAACGGCACGCTGAGCGGCGTGACCCACTCGCTGTGATGAGCAGCCAGGTCAGCGCGTGTGATCAGACCGCCCTCGCGGGCGAAAAACGCCGCCATTTGTTCCGCGATCGCGCCGCGGTAAAACGCGTTTGCTCCTTCTTTCGCGATCACGCGCAAGGAATGTGCCAGCGTGGGATAGCGTGCCTGCGCGCCAACCGGCGGGACGTCGCCGTCGGGGAGAAAATGTCTATGCCAGGAACGATGCACATCTTCTCTGGTGCTCATACGGGACAAAGCGGCGTGTAAGTCCGGCCCCACGGCGAATCCTTCTTCGGCATAGGAAATAGCGGGAGCCAGCGCGCGCGCCAGCCCTAGACGGCCAAAACGTTGTGCCGCCGCGTCCCAGCCATCGGCGCAGCCGGGGATCGTGACGGTGTGAATGCCTGAGACCGGCATCGTCGTATAGCCCAGGTCGCGGTAGCGTTCAATGGTGGCTGCCTGCGCTGAGCGTCCGCTGCCATTCAGCCCGTGGAGCTTCCCGCTGCTGGCATCGTAGATGATCATGAAGATATCGCCGCCCAGACCGCAGACAAAGGGATAGACAACCTGGAGCGTGGCGCTGGCGGCAATGGCCGCGTCGATAGCGTTGCCGCCCGCTTTCAGCAGATCGCGTCCCGCCTCCGCCGCCAGATAATGCGGCGCGACCACCATGCCCCGGCGCGCCAGCGTGAAGGGACGGTGCAGATAATGTGAACCCACGGCTGTTCTCCTTTTGTATTGTGTAAGAAGATGAAAAATTGTTCATAAACCAACTGGCAGGATTGTCCCACTTGGTAATTATCTTATCATAGATTCATGGGAAACCCTAGTGATATGGGTTTCTCGCCTACGTGATACGATTAGTGAGTTGAAAACAGGAACAAGGTGAACTGTGATAGCAGTGATAAAGGAGATTCTCAACGTGATAAAGAAACTCTCGCGGCCCGTGTTGTTAGCAGGGATGTGTCTATTGCTTATTCTGCTTGCAGGGTGTGCATCTGACCAGGCAGATGCACACCCGGTAAAGATCACTCCCATAACGCTGTCTCCGGGTACGACGCATACGGCCACATCCGTGAGCAGTAGTGACTGGACGACTTATCACTATAACAATACGCGCGCTGGCTTTGTAGCCAACGCGCCTGATCCGAGCCAACTCACACAAGCATGGAGTATGCAGTTGGATGGAGCGGTCTATGCCGAACCGCTGGTCGTTGGTAATCGCGTCATTGTGGCGACGGAAGGCGACACGCTTTACGCGCTCAATAGAAACAACGGGCGGACGTTGTGGCATACCAACGTTGGCATGCCCGTTCCGCAATCATCATTGCCTTGCGGCGATATTAATCCGCTGGGCATTACCGGTACGCCCGTCTATGATCCGGCGACCGGGCTGGTCTTCGCCGTCGCCGAAATCCAGGGGCCGGCGCACATCCTGGTCGGCGTTGATGTCGCTACAGGGCAAGTGCGGGTGCGGCGCTCAGCCGATATGCTGGCGATGGATGTACAGGCGTATCAGCAGCGGGCCGCGCTGGCCTTAGCGCACAATATGGTCTACATTGCCTATGGCGGCCTTGACGGCGATTGCAGCGATTACATCGGAACGGTGATTGCTTCGCGCACAGATGGAACAGGGCCGTTGTTATCCTACCGGGTGCCGACTACCCGCGAGGCTGGCATCTGGGCAGCCTCTGGACCTGCTGTAGATAGCGCGGGTCATGTCTACGTCGCGGTGGGCAATGGAGCGGCGACGCAGGGAAGCTGGGATCATAGTGATTCCGTTTTGCGCCTGTCGTCGACGTTGCAACTGGAAAACGGCTTTGCGCCGACGCAATGGGCGCAGGACAATGCCGAAGACGCCGATCTCGGTTCGACGGGACCCATCCTCTTGCCTGGCAGATTAATCTTCGCCGACGGCAAATCCGGCCTGGGCTACCTGCTGCACGCGGACTCACTGGGCGGCATCGGCGGTCAGGTTCAGGTGAAGGCCATCTGCCAGTCCTTTGGCGGGTTCGCCGCGTCTGGTTTGCAGGTGTTTGTCCCCTGCACGGATGGGCTGCTACAGGTGACGGTTGGGCCGGGCGCAACGCTGAACCCTGGCTGGAAGGCTCCAGCGCACATCAGCGGTTCGCCCATCGTCGGCGGCCAAACTGTCTACAGCATCGATACCGGCGGCACGCTTTATGCTCTCAATATCGCTGACGGCAGCGTGCGCGCTTCGGTATCCGTTGGTGCGACATCGCGCTTCGCGACCCCAACGCTCTCAGGAAATCAGGTGTTCGTGGGAACCATGTCGGGGATCGTGGCCGTGAATATTGTAGGATAATAATCAAGGAGTTTATGCTTATGCTTTATGAATCCACACGCGCGCGCATTGGTCTGGCGATCGAGGCGCGCGAAACGACGGCTGCGATGACTGCGATAGCCGATGCCGAAGCGGCTGGCGTCGAGCAGGTCTGGATGACGCAGTCGCCGCCGACGCTGGATACGCTGACGTTGTACGCCGCCGCGGCGACGCGCGCCACGCGCATATCTATGGGAACATCGATTGTGCCGACCTATCCACGCCATCCCCTGGTGATGGCCCAGCAGGCATTGACGGTTAGCGACATCGCACCCGGTCGCCTGCGCCTGGGCGTCGGCCCCAGCCATCGCCATGCTATCGAAGGCGTCTATGGCTTGCAGGAGACGGCTCCGTTGGCTCATCTGAGCGAGTACGTGGCAGTGCTGCGCGCCGCCTTGCAGACGGGCCG
>DATLSW010000039.1:0-14152 GCA_035533955.1 Ktedonobacteraceae bacterium
GAATACTGAGCCTGGTTTTCCCACAATTTGTGATAAACATTCTTGTAAGGATTTTTTATCCGTTGCCAAAAGGTATTTGGGGAATCTGAAAGCCTTTGCAATAGATTTGAAATCAACGACAGAAGATAATGTGGGCTGTCCCCCTGTACTCTCATAACTCTCATTATCAAAAACTATATAGACTATATTGGTATGTACCTCTGGGTCAAAAGAAGCAAGACCACCAAGATGCATCAGGCAAGACCCATCTCCATCCAAAGCGACAATTTTTTTGTTGCTAAATGGAGAAAGTCCCAGAGCAGACGCAAAAACATGTCCCATTGAACCGACCATATAAAAATCTGGCGTGTCCTTTATGGTAAAAGAATCCCTGGAAGGATACCCCGTGGATGAGATGAAAACCGCCTCATCCATATATGCTTCTTTTACCAGAAGCATTGCATCATACCTGCTCATCGGATATTTGGGGGCCATCTCAGTAGTTTTGTATGGCTCAAACGTGTTTTTCTTCAGGATAAGCGCAACTGGTTTTTTTGTTTTCAAGGCTTTGGTAACAAGAGAATTAATCTGATCTATGTATTGAAGCGGATCAAAAATCTCATAAGGCAAAAGAAACGTTGTTAAAATCTGCTCCATCTGGACTCCCGTCACATCATGCGCGGGAACATCAGAACCCTTACCTCCCTCGCCTCTCCAGGTAATAATATAAAAAACGGGTATTTCATAAATCTGCTGAAGCGAAGTAAGCGCGTTAAGCGTATTCATAAGTCCGGAGTTCTGGATAGCAACGATTGGGATATTTCCTGTGGCAAGGTATCTTCCCGCGGCAATCCCCATGGCAACAGCTTCATTGACGGGGGAAATAACCTCAATTGCGTTGGTATCCAGAAGATAATCGATGAAAGATTTAAAATATGAACACGGAACCTGGACAACTGGATTCAACTGTCTTTGCAAAAGCGCTTTTGTAAAATCTTCTGGATGAACAAGAGTAGTACTCATGGTTAAATTGTTATACCTCTTTCACGTGACATTCAGTTGTTTGGCATACTGACGTAATCTCACAGAGACAGAATACCACAAAAGGATAGGAATGCCAACACATTTTATAATGATGAGTTACAAACCTCTCAGCAAAGACGCGAAGGATTAATGTCCGCTATTAAACACGATATTGATGATCACGAGCGTCAGGCAAGCCACGCCGAACGCGATTGACCGGTAAAGGAGAACCAGGAAGCTCAGATCAGGGTCTCCCAGGAGCATGGAAACGAGAGGAATCAAGATCACAACGGAGACAATAGCCAGGGCCAGTCGCTGCCCCGGCGAAAGCGCGTGACTGGCAGGCCGCTGATTGAGCTTTTGCCCGGAGGACACGTCGAAGTGGTTCTCGTATTTTGGCCCGTGAGAGCCAGGGCCGTCTTCGTAATCGAAGGAGGGAGCATATCCGGTCTGATAGTTTCCCTGTTCCTCATCATGCTGCATACGCTGTGACATCATTCCTCTCCTCTCCTCTTGTATTAGAGTTGCGTACAACACTCAATTAGCGTGACTCCGTTCTCTGAGATAGTTCCGGTGACTCAGGGCTTTCAGGCGCTGAAGACCGGGCTGGTCGAGCATGAACTCGTAAGCTGTCCGGCCAGGGGCGACGGACTTCCCCTCCAGGTGCCGAAAGCCCAGTTTTCGCACCAGATTGTCGCCCTCCATGGTTGCTGTAACTGTGTAAATGTGCATGATCTGGTAGCCGTTAGCAATCAGATTGAACACAAGATCGATGAAACGGGACACCATAATGCCCGCGTAGAGGTGTTGCATATGGAGCGGCAGGTGCGGATCGATCGCCATAACATCGATATAGATGCTGAACGGCTCTAAGCGGACGAACGGCAATACTTCTTTCACGGTGATGTCTCGCTCGATGCTGCGGCCCGTCAGCAGCGCGTCAAGAAATCTATCGGGGAAGTGGAACATCGACACGTAGCCAACCACCAGGCCATCGACTTTGAGCGAGTGGAAGGTGTAATCAGACTTTTGCTGGAAGGCAATGCGTTCTGACAGGGGCGTAATAAAGTCCCGGCCAAAACAGCGAATGCCGATCTCCATTTCCTCCAATTGATCGGCGGGCGTGGAACGCGAGAACACGATTTTATCAAATCGCTCAAATACCATGTTCATAGACAGGGCGAGCGCGTCAATATCTCTCCTGGGGTAGACTCCTTGCTTCATGCCGGGCTGCACTACCTTTGGAATAAGCCCCTGGTTCACTTTGCGAAAAAACATAGCCTTGGATAAACCTAGCTTTGCCTGCGCTTCGCTTGCTGTGTAATAATGATTGTTGCTGTTCATACTCTTGCTTCTCACTCTTAAGAACGACCCTAAATCACGGGACTATCGTTTCCCTTTGCCCCTCTCTCTAATTTGCACACTATACCATGCTAGCTAAACTTTGTAAACTTTTGTGCATAAAAGATACTGCTGATAAACGCAGAACAAACTTTATATGTAGAGAACAGCAGGGAAAAGACGTTTCTTGCCCTCCTCGTTCCCCGGTGGCTGCTTGAAAGTACCTTAATCACTAGAGAAAGGTATGAAGACGATTGCGATAGAAATGCTGCAACTTTTGGAGGCGCTGCACTCCTTCAGTATTCAAGAGATACATATACGCGACTCGATCAGGCACGAGCGATTTCCCCACTAAAGGCTGAAAACCCAATTTCTGTACCAATTGCACACACTCCTTTGTTGTCGCGATGGTATAGAGCTGGTTAATCTGATAATCATTTGCCAGCATTTTCACCAGCAAATCGATCAAGTGAACGATCATGATACCTGCATAGAGATGCTGCAGGTGAGGTGAGAGATCGGGATCAATGACGATCGTGCCGATATAGATAGAAAAAGGTTCCAGGCGGACGAACGGCAGAGCCTCTTTCGAAGTAATCTCCCACAGCGTCCGGCGGCTCGTCAACACGTCGTCAAGAAAGGGGTCGGGTAAGTGAAACATCGAAATCGAGCCGACCACTCGGCCAGAGACTTTGAGCGAGTGGAAGGAGAACTCGGATCTTTGCTGCAAGATAATCTGTTCCTGTAATGGAGTGAGAAAACTTCGCCCAAAGCATTTGACGCCGATGCGCATCTCCTCGACCAGATCGGCTGGCGATGAGCGCGAAAACTCAATCTCATCCATATAGGATGACATTGATAGCGAAAGGGCATCGATATCACGTTTCGGATACATCCCCTGCTTCATACCGGGCAGGACCATTTTTGGAATTAACCCTTGTCTGACCATTTTATGGAATTTCGCTTTGGACAGTCCGAGTTTATCCTGCGCCTCTCTAGCTGTATAATACGCTTTGCTCTGGTTCACAATACCTCTCTCTCACCTTCTTCTTGATACTATAACATATTTTTAAGACTTTGTAAACTATCTGAAACTTATAAGATTTCTGCAACAACTATCGAAATCCTATTGACAAGTGGACACTTTGGAATATATAATATCTTATGGAACTATTGAAACTTTAGAGACCAAATTATTCGGTAATAGCAGCGCTGCTTCCTTACCACCTGTTCTACTAAACAGCGCGTTTTCACAGTTTTGGTTGCTTCCCGTCGTAAGATCATTTATTTGTTTGACCAGAGAAGCATGGGAAAGGAGACGCTCATGGCTACCGTAGGAAGGAAGTTACGAGTAGGGCTTTTTTTTGGAGGCCGTTCTGCCGAACACCACGTTTCGCTTGACTCGGCCCTCGCCGTAATGGCACATCTTGATGCTGACAAGTACGAGGTTGTGCCTATTGGTATCAGCAGGACAGGGGCATGGCTGCCCGGCATATCGCCGGCAGCCTTGCTTGCCGACGAGCCGAGGGAGCAGGCCGTTTGCGCTTCTGTCATTGACTCCCCTGGCCGGAGCCTCTCAATGCTTGAACCTTTTGTACAGTCGCTCCCGGTGAGCCAGGCAATCGATGTCGCGTTTCCTGTTATGCACGGAGCCTATGGCGAGGATGGCGCTTTGCAGGGGTTGTTGGAAATGGCCGATATACCTTATGTCGGTTGTGGAGTAATCGGCTCCGCGCTCGGCATGGACAAAGAGAAAATGAAAATGATATTTCACTCCGTTGGCCTGTCAACTGTGGACTCGATAGCGTATCGCCGCTATTGTTGGCAGTGTTCTCCTGAAACCATCCTGGATAGCATCGAACAGCGCCTGGGATATCCTTGTTTTGTCAAACCGGCGAATTGCGGGTCCAGTATTGGCGTGGGTAAAGCCTATAACCGCGCTGATTTACGTGTGTTGATCGAGGCTGCAGCCGGGTACGACAGTAAGATTGTGATTGAACGCGCTATCGACTGCCGCGAGTTGGAATGCTCGGTGTTGGGCAATTATGACCCTATAGTTTCTGTGGTGGGAGAAGTGGTGACCGACCACGATTTTTACGATTACCACGCCAAGTATCTCGATGATACATCTCAGACCATTATCCCCGCCGACATTCCCGATGCGCTGGCGGTGGTGATTCGCGAGCAAGCTATTCAGGCCTTTCTCGCTCTTGATTTGAGCGGACTTGCCCGCGTCGATTTTTTCCTTGAGAAAGAGACAGACCTGCTCTACATCAACGAAGTCAATACGTTGCCTAGCCTTACTCCACAGTGTATGTATCCCAGACTCTGTGCGGTAAGCGGCTTATCCTATACGCTGTTGTTGGATTATCTCATTGAGTTGGCGCTGGAACGCCACGCTGATCGTCAACGCAATCGCACTTACTGATAAGTGCGGCTGCGCTGACGAACTTGATTAACTGGAAGCGCGACCAGTCTGCTTTCAGGTGGAAAGCATATCACGCTAGTTTATTCATGGAGGAACATTTTGACAACACATAACAGGACGTTATCGGCCGTGATTAACGTCCCGCCTCTGCAAACTCGAACCCATACTCACTATGCGAGCCAGGGGAGCAGCGCGGAAGACAATATTGTAGAGGATATGCAACTGGTGACGCATCTGCTAAGCCTGGGGCAAATGTTATGCGAGCAAGTGCAAGGCGGCGTGACTCGCCTTTGCCAGGAAGTGAAGCTGATTACGCGAGAACGCGCTCAACTGTATCTGGGTCAGAAGCGATCGGCGAAAGGGGCAAAGTCGCCGCCCGGTACGCTGATGACCTTGCCCGTTCAGTTTGGTCAGCAGCGTTACGGAACGTTGTACGTTGCGTCTGATCCTTTGCATAACGAGCAACTTGCGCTTCCTCTGCCCGTTGCTCAATTGCTTGCCCAGGTATGTAGCTGGCTGCTGTACACCCTGGAGCAGTCTGCTTTCTTGCAAGGCCAGTGCCAGCAGCTTGATTATCAGATGCATGGCCCACTGACCAGGCGAGAGCGGGAGGTGCTGGCGCTTATGTGCCAGGGTCATAGCCAGGAGTCCATCGCCGATATGCTATGCATCGCGCCTGCCACGGTTGGTAAGCACCGGCAACATATCTACGAGCAATTGGGCGTTCACTGCGAGCGTGACGCGCTGCTCGCAGCCTATCACCTCGGTCTTTTTTCGCTTATTGACGATTCTCTCTTCTAGCGCGGATAAGCGTGTTCATGGGAGATGTGATCTCGCTCGCCAGAACGAATTGCTTATCTTGAATATGATAGAAAAGCGCCTCAAGGCCCTTGCGCGGCGGCTTGAGGCGCTTCTTTTTTTGCAGCGCGAAGACAACGCGCCGTTCGATCACGAGCGTAGGAAAAATACGGTCGGCAAGGCACGACAGGGCGGGAGAACTGGCGTATGCTTGATGCAAAGGCAAATGCCTGAGGCTTCTTCTAGCCATAACCGTGTATCTTGCCATCCTGGAGCTGCTAGCATGGGTAACAATGGAACTGCTCGTACTATCGAGACAACGGGCCTGGTTGAACTGCTGCGCTGGCGCGCGATCCATCAACCCGATCGACTTGCCTACACCTTCTTGCATCAGGGAGAGATGGAAGAGGCTCGCCTGACCTACGCGGAGTTAGACCGGCAGGCTCGCGCAATTGCTACCCTCTTGCAAGCGAAGGGAGCGGCGGGCAAGCCTGTGCTGTTATTGCACCCACCCGGCATACACTATGTCGCGGCAGTCTTTGGCTGCCTGTATGCCGGGGCCATTGCCGTACCGGCCTACCCGCCGTATTCTACTCGTATGGTGCCGCGTATCCATGCCATTCTCGCCGACACGCGGTCGCACTTTATTCTGACGACATCAGAGACTCTTGCAGCCTTGCAAGGGCGTCTGGCGCTCATTCCTGACTTGCAATATCTGGAATGGATTGCTACCGATACCATCGGCGCCCATATAGCCGAGGAATGGCAGGAGCCGCGCATCGGCGCAGAAACCACCGCGTTTCTCCAGTATACTTCCGGCTCTACCGCACTTCCGAAGGGAGTGATGGTTTCTCATGGAAACCTGTGGCATAACCTGGAAATGCTGGTTCGACATTGCGAGCAGACGCCGGAAAGCCACATGGTTAGCTGGCTTCCTCCTTACCATGATCTGGGGCTGGTTTGCGGCATCATGTATCCGTTTTACGTCGGCTATCCGGCGACGCTGATGTCTCCGGTTGCCTTCTTACAGCGTCCATTTCGCTGGTTGCGCGCTATCTCTACCGCCAGGGCTACGATGAGCATAGCGCCAAATTTTGCCTACGACCTCTGCTGCCGGAAGGTCACGCCGGAGCAACGGGCCATGCTCGATCTGAGCAGTTGGGAAGTGGCCGCCAACGGCGGCGAGCCTGCTCGTGACGAAACCATGACTCGCTTTTGCGAAACTTTCGCCGCCTGCGGTTTCCGCCGTGAGACCTTTTTCCCTGGCTATGGCATGGCTGAGACCACCCTTATCATTGCGACCAGCCAGATCAATGTTCCACCGGTCATCGGCATCTTCGACAAAGGGGCGCTTGAGCGCAACGAGGCGATATCCGTTTCCCAGGAGAGTGAGAACGCTTGTAAGATCACGGGTTACGAACTTTTCTCGCCAGATCAAAAAGTCATCGTTGTTGACCCCGAAACCAGAATACCATGCCCGCCACATTGCGTGGGTGAAATCTGGATCAGCGGGCCGAGTGTGACACAAGGCTATTGGCGCAAACCTGAAGAGACCGGGGACACGTTCCATGCCTGCCTGGCTGACAGCGGAGAAGGTCCTTATTTACGTACTGGCGATCTCGGCTTTATGCAGCGGGGAGAATTGTTTGTGACCGGTCGCCTCAAAGATCTGATCATCATTCATGGTCGCAACCATTATCCGCATGATATTGAGCTGACTGTCGATCGTAGCCACCCCGCTCTTCGCCTGGGCTGTTGCGCAGCTTTCTCGGTTGACGTGGACAATAAGGAACAACTGGTGATCCTGGTCGAGATAGAGCCGCGTTACCAGCCACTCAAACAGCAAGCGCAGGAACAGGCCATCATCGCAGACGGGCCGCGCAAGCCGCTTGATCCGCAGACGGTCATCAATGCTATCCGGCAGGCGATAGCG
The DNA here is from genome assembly GCA_035533955.1 of Ktedonobacteraceae bacterium. GTDB lineage: Bacteria > Chloroflexota > Ktedonobacteria > Ktedonobacterales > Ktedonobacteraceae > CADDZH01. The sequence continues at coordinate 7,503 of DATLSW010000039.1, forward strand.
CAAGAGCATGATATCCAGACGTACCGGGTGGTATTGCTGAAAGCCGGTGGCGTACTCAAAACATCGAGCGGGAAACTGCAGCGTCGGGCGTGTCGCGCCGCCTTTTTGTCGGGCAATTTGAATGTATGGGATGAGTAATTGATGAAACGATCTCTAGCAACGATCCAGGATTGGCTGGTTGCCAGGCTGGCCGCGTATCTTGACCTGGAGCCTTCGAGCATCGACATTCATGCATCGTTTGCCAGCTATGGCCTGCCATCGGTGGACGCGGTCGGTTTGTCTGGAGACCTGGAGGACTGGCTGGAGCGGGAGCTTTCGCCCACGCTGGCTTATGATTATCCCAGTATCGCGCTGCTTGCTCGCTATCTCGTTGGAGACACAGCATCGTATCCTGCTGAAACGGGAGAACTGGCGCGCCCGGCTGGCCCCGCGGAGCCGATTGCCATCATTGGCATGGCCTGTCGCTTCCCAGGAGGAGCCAGCAGCCCGGAGGCATTCTGGGATTTGTTGCAGCGCGGCGGCGAGGCGATTACCGAAGTGCCTGCCGAGCGTTGGCGGAGCGAAGATTACTACGACCCTGATCCCAATGCTGCTGGCAAGATGTACACGCGCTCCGGCGGTTTTATCACCGATCTCGACCGTTTCGACGCCGCCTTTTTCGGCATCTCGCCTCGTGAAGCGCGCCGCATGGACCCGCAGCACCGCTTGTTGCTGGAAGTGGGCTGGGAAGCGCTCGAACAGGCAGGTCTGGCGGTTGATCGACTGGCGGGCAGCCAGACTGGCGTTTTCGTCGGCATGATGACGAACCAGGAGTACAGCCTGCTGCAAGTGCAACAGGGCCAGGATTTCGTCGATGATCCCTATTTTGGCCTGGGCGGCGCTGCTAGCGTCGCCGCGGGGCGACTGCCATACCTGTTTGATTTTCATGGCCCTACCCTCAGCGTGGATACCGCCTGCTCCTCCTCGCTGGTCTCCGTTCACCTGGCCTGTCAAAGCTTGCGCGCCGGAGAATGTTCCCTGGCCCTGGCAGGCGGCGTCAATGCCATCGTGCTGCCGGAAAACATGGTTAATGCCTGTAAGATGGGTATGCTGTCTCCTGATGGGCGCTGCAGGCCCTTTGACGCGGCGGCAAACGGTTTCGTGCTGGGCGAAGGCTGCGGCATGGTGGTACTCAAGCGTCTCTCCGCCGCCCTTGCCGACGGCGACCCTATCCTGGCAATCATTCGCGGCTCCGCTGTCAACCAGGATGGCCGCAGCAATGGCCTGACCGCGCCCAACCAGCTTGCCCAGCAAGCCGTCATTCGCCAGGCGCTGGCGCAGGCGGACGTACAACCAGGGCAGGTGAGCTATGTCGAGGCGCATGGTTCGGGTACTGCTCTGGGCGACCCCATTGAAGTGCAGGCGCTCGTCGCCGTCCTCGGTCAAGAGCGTGCGCCAGAGCAGCCTCTGTACATTGGAGCGGTCAAGAGCAACATAGGGCATCTGGCGGGGGCGGCCGGCATTGCCGGGCTGATCAAGACCGTGCTGGTCTTATGCCGCCAGCAGATTCCCCCGCACCCGCACCTGCGCGAACCCAACCCACATATTCCCTGGCAAAGCAGCCCAATTGCCGTTCCGACCGGCCTGACTTCATTGCCAGTTCAAGATGGTCCGTATTGCGCGGGTGTCAGTTCTTTTGGCTGGTCGGGTACCAATGCGCATATCATACTTGAAGCCGCTCCAGCTCCATCGATTGGCAGTGTCGAGCAGCCTTCGTCACGTTCCCGCCAGTTGTTGCTGCTCTCAGCCAAAACCGCGGCTGCCCTGGAACAGGCCACCACAAATCTGCTGAGCCACCTGAAGCAGCATCCCGCGGCCAATCTGGCTGATCTGGCATACACCACGCAGGTAGGCCGCAGCGCGTTCCAGCAGCGCCGCGTGCTGGACTGCCAGACGCTTGATGAGGCCGTAGAGGCGCTGGAGAGGCGCGATCCCGCGCACCTGCGCACGGGCAGTGCGCCCTCGGAGCCGCGTCCTGTGGCTTTCCTGTTTCCTGGCCTGGGCGAGCAATCTCCTGGCATGACGCGGCAACTATATCAGCAGCAAGCCGTATTTCGCGAAGCCATAGATCGCTGCTGTAGTTACCTGGAAAGCCAGTTTGGCCTGGATGTGCGCGCCGCGCTCTATCCACAGGACGTCGCGGGGTTGCGAAGCAATCGTAACTCCCAGAACGGCGATCATCACAGCAATGGGCATCACCAGAACGGTGCGGGCATGCCAGAAGTAGATGTGCGCGCCTTGTTTGGCAGAGACGGACACGATGGTAATGGACATGCCGCGCTCAATGGCGATACATCTTCTGATGCGCTCTCTGCTGCCCAGCTCAAACGGACTGAAATGGCGCAGCCCGCGCTCTTTGTGATCGAGTATGCGCTGGCGCAATTACTCCTTGCGTGGGGGATACGCCCCTCGGCTATGCTGGGTTACAGCCTCGGAGAATACGTCGCTGCCTGTCTCTCCGGCGTGTTTTCGTTAGAAGATGCCCTGACGCTGGTGACATGCCGCGCTCAGCTCATCGAAGAGCTGTCGCCGGGAGCCATGCTGGCGGTAGCTCTCTCGGAACAGGCCATGCAGCCCTACCTGGATGAGCAGGTTTGCCTGGCCGCCGTGAATGGGCCGACCACCTGCGTGCTGGCCGGACCGGCGCTGGCTATCGAGCGGCTGGAAGAGCAACTTAACCGGCAGAGCATCGCGCATCGCCGCGTTGAAACGACCCACGCTTTTCATTCGACTATGCTGGAATCGCTGCGCGAACCCTTGACTGCGCTGGTTCGCACGGTTTCTTTGCATTCTCCTCGCATCCCGTATATTTCCAATGTGACAGGTACATGGATCACGGATGAACAGGCCACAGACCCGGCTTACTGGTCACAACATATGTGCCGGACCGTGCGCTTCTCCTCTGGAGTAGAACAACTTTTGCGTCACAGCGAGTCTTTTCTGCTGGAAGTAGGGCCGGGCCAGTCCTTGAGTTCGTTCGTGAAACAACATCCTGCCTGCACGCGCGAGCGCATGTCGCTGGCGCTGCCAACGCTGCCTTCGCACTATGACCAGCAGACGGAGCAAGCGTTCTTGCTGGCGACCATTGGCAAGCTATGGTTGGCCGGATCAGCCATCGATTGGGCCGCTTTTTCCGCCCGCGAGCAGCGCCAGCGTGTGTCCTTGCCCACCTATCCCTTCGAGCGGCAGCGCTACTGGATCGAGAACACGCGAGAGAAACGCCCGCCGGTCGCGCAAAGCAAGAAAGCCGCTATCGCCGACTGGTTCTACCAGCCTGCCTGGGAGCAAATCGCCTCGTTAGATGTCGTCTCGCCAGGCGATAGGGTCGCTGTTTCGCCCAACCTGGTGTTCCTGGACGAGACGGGAATCGGCGAGCAAATCGCGGCGCGCTTAGAACAAGCTGGCGTTGTTGTCATTCGAGCGCGGGCCGCTGATCGCTTTGCCCGGCAAGACGAGCATTACTTTACGCTGCGCCCCCACGAGCCTGCTGATTATCTAAAGTTGCTGCACGCACTGTCGGAAGCGGAATTATTGCCGCGCTCGATATTACACCTGTGGAGTCTGACCGCCCCCGAAGAGATGGTAACCGGATCTGAAGGCTTTCATGCCGTGCAAGAACGGGGTTTCTACAGCTTGCTGTTCCTGGCGCGGGCGTTGGGAAAGCAAGTGATCGCTGAGTCGGTGAAGGTTTTCGTTGTTTCCAACAACATGCAGGCGGTGACGGGGCAAGAATCCCTCCAGCCCGAAAAGGCGACGCTTCTGGGAGCCTGCACGGTCATCTCACAGGAGTATCCAGATATCCAATGCCGCGGCATTGATCTGGTTTTGCCTGAACCGGGAAGCGATGGCGAGCAATATATCATTAATGCCTTGTTTGCCGAATGCGTGATCTCTCCGGCTGAAGAATCGCTGCTGCATGTAGCCTATCGCGATGGCGCGCGGTGGCGACAGAGCTATGCTCCTTTACACCTGGACGAGATCAGCGCGGCCACATACCTGCGTCAGCGTGGAGTATACCTCATTACGGGAGGTCTGGGAGAGATTGGCCTGGTTCTGGCCGATCACCTGGCGCGCAGTGTGCAGGCGCGGTTGGTACTCACCAGCCGTACAGGGTTGCCTCCACGCGAGGAGTGGTCTACCTGGCTGGAGCATCACGCAGCCGAGAGCCGTCTGAGCTGTGTTATACAGCAGATGCAGGCGCTAGAATCTCTGGGGGCCAGGGTATTGGTCGTGCAGGCGGACGTAGCTGATGCCGCGCAGATGCGAACAGTGATCGAACAGGCTGTTGCTCAATTTGGAGCCTTGCATGGCGTCATCCACGCGGCAGGCATTACCACCGCGTCGGCTTTCCGTCCGGTCGCCAGCATTGGACGACAGGAGTGCGAGCAGCATTTCCAGCCCAAAGTCTATGGGCTATATGCCTTAGAGCAGGCGTTGGCGAACCGCGACCTGGATTTCTGTTTGCTGTTCTCCTCTATTTCCTCGATCCTGGGCGGCTTGAGCTTCGCTGGCTACGCGGCGGCCAACTGTTTCATGGATGCCTATGCTCACCGGCACAATCAGACAGCGTCTACACGCTGGATCAGCGTCAACTGGGAAAGCTGGCAGACTCGTCCTGAGCAAGAGCAAGGCGGCAGCCTGGGCAAATTGGGGCGCACCATTGCTGATTACGCAATGAACGCGCAGGAAGGTCTTGAAGCCTTCCATCGTATACTGGCAAATCGACAGATCACCCGGATGATCGTTTCCACAGGCGACTTGCAGGCGCGCATCCAGCAATGGGTGCGTCTGCAAGCCGTTACCGGCAGCAGCCAGGTGGAGCAAGTCACGATCCGCGAAGCCGGTGCGGAACGCGCTCAGGGTACGCTCGTCCCAGTAATGGCGAGTGGCGAGATGGAGCGCGTCATTGCCGGGATCTGGAGACAGGCGTTGGGTGTGGATCAGGTGGGACTTTATGAGAATTTCTTTGATCTTGGCGGCAATTCGCTCATCGGCTTACAGGTGTTGGCGCAACTCAAGCAGGTCTTCCATGTTCAGTTGCCCGCTGTGGCCTTGTTTGAAGCTCCTACCATCAGCGCCCTGGTCAAGTATTTGCAGCCTGCCATGACTCCGACCGCGGAGGAACAGCCGCCGCGCGGCGATTTGCTGGCTCGCCGCCGCGAAGAGGCGCGTGTAGGGGCGCGGGCTTGCCCCGCCCAGCAAGATATCGCTATTATTGGTCTGTCGGGCCGCTTCCCCGGCGCGTCGACGATCGCGCAGTTCTGGCAGAACTTGCGCAGCGGCGTGGAGTCCATCAGCTTCTTCAGCGACGCGGAACTGCTCTCGGCTGGCGTCGATCCGGCTTTGCTGCGCGATCCCAACTACGTGCGAGCGCGTCCCATCCTGGCGGACGTCGAACACTTTGACGCGGCCTTCTTCGGCTACAGCCCGCGCGAAGCCGAATTGCTGGACCCGCAGCATCGTCTCTTCCTCGAATGCTGTTGGGAGGCGTTGGAAGACGCTGCTTATGACCCGTCCTGCTACGAAGGCTTGATCGGCGTCTTCGGCGGAGCCAACGTCAGTTCATATTTGCACACGCTGATGCTGCGGCCCGATCTTGTCAGTTCTTTGAACGGGTTAGTCAACGACTATCAAGTAGCCATCAGTACGGATCGAGACTCGCTGACAACCAGCGTGTCCTACAAACTGAACCTGCGCGGGCCGAGCTACGCGGTGCAAACGTTCTGCTCGACCTCGCTGGTGGCGGCGCACCTGGCCTGCCAGAGCCTGCGGCAAGGCGAATGTGACGTGGCACTGGCTGGCGGCGTCTCAGTGCGCGTCCCCGACGTGGGCGGCCATCTCTACCAGCAAGGGGGCATGGAATCGCCGGATGGACATGTGCGTACTTTCGACGCGCAGGCGCGGGGCAGTGTATTCGGCGACGGTGTGGGTGTGGTTGTGTTGAAGCGATTGGCCGATGCGCTGGCCGATGGCGATCAGATCGCAGCGGTCATTAAAGGGTCAGCCATCAACAATGACGGCTCGCTCAAGGTGAGCTACACCGCGCCGAGCGTGGCGGGGCAGGCGCAGGTGGTGCGAGCGGCGCTGGCGCAGGCGGGAGTGGAGGCCGAGAGCATCAGTTACGTGGAGGCGCACGGCACGGCCACCGAGTTAGGCGACCCGATCGAGGTGGCGGCTTTAACCAAAGCGTACCGGGAACAGACGCAGCGGGTGGGCTATTGCGCCATCGGCTCGGTGAAGACGAACGTGGGACATCTGGATCGCGCGGCAGGCGTCTCCGGGCTGATCAAGACGGTGTTAGCGTTGCGGCACGAGGAACTGCCGCCGAGCCTGCATTATGAGAAACCGAACCCGGAGATTGATTTTGCGCACAGCCCGTTTTATGTGAACGCGCAACTGGCACCGTGGCAGCGAGGGGAGAAGCCGAGGCGAGCGGGCATCAACTCGTTGGGGATGGGTGGGACGAACGTGCATCTGATCGTAGAGGAAGCGCCGGAGGCAGTGAAGACGAGCGCATCGCGGCCCTGGCAACTGCTGGTGCTGTCGGCGAAGACGGAGACGGCGTTGCAGGCGATGGCAGGCAACCTGCGCGCGTATGTGCAGCAGCACGA
>DATLSW010000040.1:0-8966 GCA_035533955.1 Ktedonobacteraceae bacterium
CTCCGCGTCCTTGCGCCAGATGGGGACGATCACCGTCTGATAGGGCGCGAGGCGCGGCGGCAGGATCAGCCCCGACTTGTCGCCATGCACCATAATGACACCACCGATGAGGCGCGTGCTGGCTCCCCAACTGGTGGTGGCGCAGTATTTGCGCTGCCCGTCGCTGTCGAGGTACTGGATATCGAAGCTGCGGGCGAAGTTTTCGCCCAGGTTGTGGCTCGTCCCGGCCTGTAGTGCCTTGCCGTCGCCCATCAGCGCCTCGATGGAGTACGTGCGCAGCGCGCCGGCGAACTTCTCGTTCTCACTCTTGAGACCGGCAATGACCGGTATGGCCGCGTCTTCCTCGGCGAAGGCCCGGTAGACCTCGAGCATCATGCGCGTGCGCTCCTCGGCCTCCGCGATATTGCGATGCGCTGTGTGGCCTTCCTGCCACAAAAACTCCGATGTGCGCAGGAAGAGCATGGTGCGCTTCTCCCAGCGCACCACGTTGTTCCACTGGTTAATGAGCAGCGGCAGGTCGCGATAGCTCTGTATCCAGCGCGCATAGCTATAGCCGACAATCGTCTCGCTGGTGGGGCGTATGGCGTATGGCTCTTCCAGTTCCGCGCCGCCGCCGCGCGTCACCCAGGCGACTTCGGGAGCGAAGCCTTGAACATGCTCGGCCTCGCGCTCCAGAAAGCTCTTAGGGATGAGCAGCGGGAAGTAGGCGTTGACGACGCCGGTCTCTTTGAAACGGGCATCCATCAGGCGCTGGATGTTTTCCCAGATGGCATAGCCATAGGGTTTGATGATCATGCAGCCGCGCACCGGGGCGTAGTCGGCCAGGTCGGCGCGGCGCACGATCTGGTTATACCATTGCGAAAAATTGTCGTCCTGGTCAACCAGTTCCTCGACATACTTTTCTTCGTTTGCCATAGTTGTTATGCTCCCTTTCCGCGTATACCATATACGATTCGCGTTTTTCCCATAAAAAAACTCGCCCTCTGGAAAGGACGAGATCTGACCCGTGTTACCACCTTTGTTGAACCGCGCCTCGCGGCGCAATTCCGCTCATACGGTCTCTGCCTTCACTTGCGCAGTGACCGCTCCTCGCGTTAACGGTGAGGTTCCGGCCAGTTTGTCACTGGCGCTCTCAGGTGGGTTCGACGCGGCCCCATCTACCGGCTTGCACTCTCCCGGCTCGCTGCTCGACTGTGCCGTCGCCTACTAATCCTGATCGGCGCGTTTGCTCTGTCTTGGTTATGACAAGAATACACTACGAAGGAGAAGATGTCAAGTAGCGGCGGCAGGATAAAACATCCGTGAATTATTGCGGGGAAGACTTCTCCCAAAGAGATAAGAGACTCCCTCTTATATCAGAAAAGCGGCCAGCAATAATTCACAAGCTCTAGAATAATGAAATATAGTATCTATATACATTTGACCTTATCTATGATACAATAAGATGCAGAAAATTACCTCATATGGTTCTAGAGCCATACCGAGGTACATCCTATATTGCCAACGCCCAGGATTCATTAGCGACCATAGTTCGTGTGATTGTATAGAGCGTCTCCATTCTTGGATCGTCTGGAATTTCAATCAGAAACCGGGGGATATCGTGAATCAGCACTCTAAGAAGCTGCGAATTCAGGAGCTGAAATCGTGGCGGGTACTGTTCGGAATACTTCTGGTAGCCTTTGTCGTATTTGTGATCGTAGCAATTCGCCTGGGCTGGAAGTGGACCGGATTTACAGCTAACTCCTTGTGGGATTGGTTGAAATATTTGCTTATCCCCGCGGCGCTGGCTTTTGCACCTTGTCTATGGTCCACCATGAGCGATAGGCAAGGGAGACAACAGGCGCGTAATCGTTGGCGCATATTTTGGATTGCACTGTTCGCAATGGTGCTGATTGCATTTATCATAATGGCGATAGGGTCAGATAACTGGGGCTGGACATGGACCGGTTTCGCGGGCAACAAGTTATGGGATTGGATAAGCTTGTTGTTTCTCCCTGTGACATTGACAGGCGTGACGATATGGTTCACTGAACACCAGGAGCAGGAACAGGCCCATGCTTTCCTGGCTCTTATACCAACTACATCGCTGTCCAATAATCCATCCCCGTCCTCACCCGCTTCCAGCGCTATGCATCCTCAGAATAAGCCGCTGCCCGTATCTCAGCAAGCAGGAGCTGGCCTTAAACCACAAAGGATACTCCCTGCGGCGCCACACGCTTCTCAGCCTCCGGGCAGGAAACTATTCAGCTTCGGTCTCTCTCGACGTGCGGCCCTCGTATATCTTGCTGGCAGCGTGATTATACTGGGCGGTATTGCCACGGAAGTCTGGAATTTTGCCGTTAATAAAGATACTCTAGCGTCACCAGTGTCAGCTCATGTTTGTACTATCGATGGCTACGACTCGGCAATCACGAACGGCGTGATGTTGGGCTACAATGCGCAGCATACCCGCGTCGATCCCTCCAAAGAGGCTATCACCCCTGACAACGTTCCCCAATTGAAGGGGAAAAAGTTCCTGTCCACTGGAGGGAATATCGAATCAGCGGCCACAGTCGCCAATAATGGGTTGGTTTATGTCAGTTCAAGCGGTCCCGGCAATAGCGGCATATTTTATGCTCTCGATGCAAGGGGAGGTGTAAAATGGCATCAAAATATTGGCAGCGATGATTTCGGCAACGCGCCGACGGTCGCCAATGGTGTCGTCTATATGGGTGCGCCCGATCATTATCTCTACGCTCTCGATGCCAGGGAAGGAAACGTCAAGTGGAAAGGTTGTACAGGCGGAAGAATCGGCTCATCCCCGACACTGGCGAATGGTAAGATCTACATCGGATCGGATGACGGCAAATTGTATGCTTTCAATGCCGCTGGTTGTGGCAGTAGTAAGTTGTGTCATTCTCTCTGGTCGTATCAAACTAATAAAGCCATCCGCTCTTCGCCCGCTGTCGACAACGGAATGATCTTTGTGGGTTCGCTTGACGGCTGCCTGTACGCTATTACTATCGCAGGGAAACTCGCCTGGCGGCGGCCTTATTGCACGAGAGGGGCAATATACTCCTCACCAGCCGTTTACAAAGGCATCGTCTATGTCGGCTCGAATGATGGCAAGCTGTATGCTATCGATGCTGTTCATGGAACACTTTGCTGGGACGGGAAGACCAAAAGGGGTATTGACTCTTCACCGGCTGTTTACAAAGGCGTTGTCTATGTTGGCTCGAAGGACGGAAAACTGTATGCCTTCAACGCCGTCAATGGTCGCACAATCTGGACTGCACCAACAGGAGACGCCATCGAATCCTCGCCAACTATTGCCAACGGCGTACTATTCGTCGGTTCGGATGATGGCAATTTCTATGCCTTCGACGTTTCAAAGCATAAGCGATTCCTGTTATATCATACTAAACGTAGCATCGTTTCCTCACCGATAGTTGCCGACAGTGTCGTCTATGTCGGCTCAAACGACGGCAATTTATATGCATTTAGCCTGTCCGGAGGTGCATGAGATCGGTATGGGCGTAGGGGCCACAAAACAGCAAAAAAGGAGAAGCCGAATTGCTGGCGCACTCTGGGGGGGAGAATGCGACCCTGCTCATGTGGACACGAGCAGACAATCCGACTTCCCTGGTGGCACAGTGGATACCGAGGACATAAAGCCCCAGGCGTCAACACCAGTCACCACGTAGTAAAAGAGTATTTCTTCCGTTCCGCTAGCCAGACGTTTCCTCTTCGCGCACCCGGTACTGCCCATTGCTTGCGCGCTCGACTACAGCGCTCGCGCCTGTTTCTTTGCCGACACCTTCCAGCCAGCGCAGCGTACATGCGCGACAGATCCCGTGTGTCGCTTCATATATCTTTGGCACCGGCAACTTCGAGACGCCCTCTCCATCGCCGTTGATCAAGCGCAAGCACCAGGCGCACTGTCGTACTCCCATCACACCATCCTCACTATTTCATACTGTTTCTCTGTCATCCCGCGGGATACAGCAGGAAACTTATCCCCCAGGAGACGCTACACATCTTCCAACTTGAATATTTGTTAAAGTAGCCGACCTCACCGCTTTGTTCGTCAAATCCTGCACGTACATGGCAGAGATCGTTTCTCTGCACTGCGTGATCACCAGGAAAGTCTGGAATTGACCCTGAGTATTCGCCGTCATCACATGATACGGCCTGGGATAGCTGCCCACCACATACACCATCAATTCCAGTTTATCGCCTGGATGGAAATGAGAGCCGCAAACGCCGACACGCTCTTGAAATCTATTGGCTATCGTCCCGCACAAATGAATCGTCGCCGCTGACACGCTCGGCATTGGCGCCCTGGTTGGCACGGGCGGCGGTATTGGCGTCGGCGTGTCTGTCGGCGGAGGCGGGAATGTAGGGGTAGATGGCGGCGTGGGTTTGGGTAGGATAGCCAGCGTACCCAGCAGCGGGGAAGCCAGCAAAAACGCCGCCACAATGGCAATCAGCAGCAGCGCGAACACCCAGACCAGCGAGACATTCTGCGCGGAGCGGTTCGATGGCCGTCGCGTTGTTCGGGTCGCTTTGCCCTTGAATACCGACGGAAAGGCGCGTACCAGTCGCGCGATCCAGTAGCGAACGAGAGCCAGTCCCAGCTCAATATCGCCAGGAAGTTGACGCAGGCGTTTTCGCTGTCTTGCCAGCCGCGCGCTCGCGGGATTGTTAATGTACGTAAAGACCTGCTCAGCAATTGATGCTTCCGCCTCATATGCTGGCTGCATCCTATAAAGCAATCGGCCTACCCGGCAGTACTCCTGGCACTGCGCACATTCGCTAAAATGGCTATACACTTCCTGCGCTTTTTCCCTTGATAGTTCCTCGCGAACAAAAGCAAGCAGTGCAGTGTCATCAGGGTGTTCTATGCCCTCTGCATCCCTTGTCCACCCTAATTGATCTGACATAAGCCGACTACCTTATCTGCCGCCACAGCTTCCCGTTCCGGCTGGAAGCATCATAAAGGGCGCGAAATTTCTCAACACTACGAGCCACACGTTTACGCACCGCCTCTGGGCTGGTTGCCATCACACGGCCAATTTCCTCATAGGTAAAACCATTGCCGAAATGCAGTTGCAGGCACGCGGCATCTTCCGGTTTCATTTGATCGAGCGCTCCATGCACCAGAAGCCGGATTTCGGTCTGGTTCTCCGGACTTTGCACCACCAGATAGTTACTCACGTCCGCGGATCGCGCGGGTTCATCAAGTCCTACTATATGCCGCAGGCGCTTACGATTGAGATAGCGAAGGCCATAATTCGTCGCGATGCGATAGATCCAGGCTTCATGATGATCGGGCGGCATTTTTTCTCGCTCTTTGTATACTTGCAGAAAGGTATCCTGAGCAATATCAAGAGCCGTCTCGCGATCCCCCACGAGGCGAAACAAATACCCAACAATCGGTTGTTCTAATCGTTCGATAAGCGCACGGAACGTCTCTGCATCACCCGCTCGTAGGCTCTCTACCACCTGAACATCCGTTACCATTCTGGCCTTATCCACTGTCACAAGAACTCACTTGTTTTTTGTGCCTCTATCAAATATAATCAACGAGAGGATTGAAACCGGACAAAAATATCAATCGATCTATACAAGTCGCGTTATCCACTTCCAGATTTTCGCGTGAGATAGTAGATGCATAGACTGAAAGCATTCCATTGTCTCGTTCCAGTTCCCCCATTGGTTCTCGACGCACTTATTATAGTGTATTTGCGGCGTTTGTTCCAGATAATAGGTAAATATTCTTATATTGAAGATCATCAGTGATAAGAATGCTACCATTTTCGGCTCTGAGAAAAACATGTAGCTGCGTAATTGATTGTGCCAATGCTGAGGCTTCATCTCGGATGACCGGCACAATCAATGGCGCAGCTACACAACAATTCATGCATACTCGATCAAAGAGGCGCTGTCACATGACGGTCACACCGAAGCTGTCATAGCCGGTTGCCCCATTTGGCGCGGGGGGCGCTACTTGCGGCGTCTGTACATTGCCGCCTAAATCAACCGCGCGCACCACCAGGGTATATGTCCCCTGTTTCGCTGGCTGCCAGGGATATTCCCACAACACCCAGGTGAGATCGGAGAGTGGGCGTTTCAGCGTAGCGCGCTCCCAGGTCTTACCACCATCGACGCTGACATCGACTTCAGCAATGCCTTTGTTGCCGGAAAAAGCCACGCCCGCGATGTACGTGGTCTCACCGTGGGGAATATTCGCGCCCGCCGCGGGCGTATCAATGCGGGAGGTGAGTTGCACCGTGGCAAGGTCGCTCCAACCGCGTTCTTGCCAGTAGCCCTGGTAATCCTGATTCACTACTTCAATGCGCGTCAGCCATTTGCAGTGCTTCATGCCATAAATGCCCGGCACGAGCATCCGCACGGGAAAGCCATGTTCCTGCGGCAGCGTCGCCCCGTTCATGCGCACCGCCAGCAGCGTCGTCGCTTCGAGCGCCTTCTCCAGGTAGATGCTGTCGCTGTAGTCATCGGCGGCATAGAACACGGCCTTGATCGCGCCGTTTTTGACGCCCGCCTGTCGCAGCAGATCGCGCAAAGGCACGCCTTCCCAGAGCGCGTTGCTCATGTAACCGCCTCCAACATCGTTACTGACGCATTCAAGCGTCTCGTATTGTTTCTGCATAGGCAGCGCCAGCACTTGCTGGTACGTGAGTTTGAGCGGGTTGTCAACTTGCCCATCGACCGTGAGTTGCCATGTGCTGCCATTGACGGTCGGATCGGAGAAAAGATTTTTGGACACGATGTAGAACTGATCGTCGGAAGTGATTTCGGGCGAAAGCGACTGCACCGGCTGCAACACGCCGTAATTGGGCGTGGGCGGTGGCACGATTTTACTCTTATAGCTTTGCAGCAGGGTCGTAACCGAAGCGGCCCCGTTGCTGCTCGCTTCGCTGAATAAGCGCCACAATCCCACTCCCAGCAGCGCGACTCCCGCGATGACAATGCCACCGCGCAGCACGCCGCGCCGTGAGATATTGGGCGCGAGCGAGCCTTTCTGTTCGCCACGGGCAAAAAGCCAGTTCTGGATAGACACGAAGAGCAAGCCGAAGACAATGCCTGTCAAGGCCAGGCTTATTATGCTATTGAGCAGTCCCACTGTCAGCAACGAGCCGAAGATGCCGGAGCCAGTGAGCGGCAGCAGCACAAAGCCGGTGAGCAGCCAGAGGGCAAACCCCAGCACCAGGCCGTGATAGTACGAGAGCCGCGTCTCTCCCGACGGCAGGCGCAAACGCCGCGCCCACGTTCCGCTTTTGACAATGGGCGCGCCGGGCGCAGGCTTCGCGGAGAGCAGCAGCAGGTCGTAGACGGCCCCGCTCAGCGCAAAGACAAAACACTGCCCCACCACAATAATATAAAAGAGGTAGTCTTTGGCGTTATCGCCGATAGCCTGGTGCAGCGAGCTAAACACTGACGCCGGCATCAACGCCGTAATCATGGAGCCGAAGGCTTCAGGCAGGGAAATACCCAGACCATAGAGGCTGAGAAAGAGCATAACGGCAGTCCCGACCACGCCAGCGGCCAGTCCGGCGGTGAAACCGACGGCAAAATGTTGCTTTCTGGTTGGATTGTTCATAAACCCTGAGCCTGATTTCATATGAGATGCTATCTACAAAGGAATACTCCACGAGGTTACACGCTGCATAGGGTAAGAATTTACCGGTCGCCCTTGCCCACACGGCGTGAATGCGCTATCATTGGGTGATAACGGTGAAACTTTTACAAAACTCTTTCACCTACATCCCTATACAGGAAAAAGCTATGACAGATATTCCTACTATACCATCAAACGAGGGAATGCGCGAGGAGCAATTGCCCCTTGTCGTCGCCGTGGACCTCGGCGGTACGCAAATACGCACGGCAGCGCTGCGCGGCAAAACGCTCTACTCGCGCGTAGGCTTGTTGACGGGCGAGAATCCCACGCCGGAGCGCATTATCCCGCGCGTCTACGATGCCATCCAGGAAGCGATCGACAAAGCCAATACCGGCGCTGAGCCGATAGCTGGTATCGGTATCGCCGCTCCCGGCCCGCTCGATCGCAAGACGGGCGTGATCTACACGCCTCCCAATCTACCCTCGTGGCGCGGCGTGCCGCTGCGCGACATGGTGATGCAGCGTTTTGGCCTGCCGGTGTTCGTGGAAAACGACGCGCACGCCGCCGGGCTGGGCGAATATCTGTTTGGAGCCGGGCGCGGCTGCGGCGACATGGTCTACCTGACCATCAGTACCGGCATTGGCGGCGGCATCATCAGCGGCGGCAAGATCATGGAGGGCGCAAGCGGCACGGCGGGTGAACTGGGACATATGACCATCGATTGGCGCGGCGAACGCTGTAGCTGCGGCAATATCGGCTGCCTCGAAGCGATCGCTTCCGGCACGGCCATTGCGCGGCAAGCCAGCGAGGTGCTGGCTGCCGGTCGCGGCGCCGATCTGCTGGCCTTTCTACACGACCAGCAGCAGGAGTCGGGCGTCACGGCCCGCGTCGTGGCGGCGGCGGCGGCGGCAGGGGTCGTTACGGCACAGGCGATCATCAGCCGGGCGGCGGAAGCCATCGGCGTCGGACTGGTGAATATCATCCACAGCATCAACCCCGAAGTGATCGTCCTCGGCGGCGGTGTCACGCAGATGGGGCCGCATTTGCTGGAACCGGCCCTGCGCCTTGTGCGCGAGCGTGCCATGAGCGTGCCGCGCGACGCCGTGCGCATCGAACTGGCGGAATTGGGAGCGAACACGGGCCTCGTGGGCGCGGGCGCGCTGATCTATTATTACCAGGGATAGAAGATGGCGACGAATAAAGAACGCTTAGACGTGGCGCTGGTGCGGCGCGGACTCGCGCCCAGCCGCGAACGCGCGCGCGCGCTGATCATGGCCGGGCAGGTCTACGTAGGAGAACGCATGGTGGACAAGCCGGGGACGCTCGTTCTGCTCGACGCCGCCTG
>DATLSW010000041.1:0-8815 GCA_035533955.1 Ktedonobacteraceae bacterium
GTGCAAGGCGCGTTTGCGGTGACGTTGACGCCTGACCAGGTGGAGATGGGGCCGGTAGTGCGCGAGCGTAAGCGCAAGGTGAACACGGATATGATGCTCGCCCAAGTGGTCGGCTGTCTGATTACGCTGCACGCTTGGGACAAGGCGAAAGAACTCTGTATCAGTGACGATATCTCGCTGGTGTTGCATGAGTTCTACCCACGAGCGCAGGACTACTTGGCGCGTAAACAGAAGGACTTTAGCGCGGCGGTGCGCTACAAGCAACGGGCGTATAGTCTCGTCGGTGCGGATGATTTGGCTGCGGCGGCATAAGAGAGGGGCATGGTATGAAGCTGTCGAAACGTCGGGGTAATGACACGCAAAGAACTGAACAGGACGTATCCACAACGTTTGAGAGTGCTTTAGAAGCGTTCTTGTTGGCTAACGATGCGGCTGGTCATTCTAAAGAGACTCACAAAACGTATCGTAGCGTGGTAGGAACATTCCTGCAATATATGACTGATACGCATAAGTATGCTGCTATCCAGCAGATTACTGAGCCTGATATCATCGGCTGGCTTGCTCATTTGCGTAAATCGAGCAGCATGTATGGTCGGCCTTACAGTAGTCGTACTATTCAGACATATTGCCGTGATGTGTCAATTTTCTTTCACTGGTTAGAAAAGCATCAATACCTTGCGGTCAATCCAATGGGTCAAATTAAAGAGCCGAAAGTGGACAAGCCGCTTATTCGCGTGTTTACGGAAGAGGAATTAGAGCGGCTTGACGCTGCCTGTGACCGAGCGCCTTTTGGTCGTTCAATCACGACTGATGAGCGTAAGATGCTGGCGGCTCGTGATCGCGCTATCCTCTGGCTGCTGCTCTCAACGGGTATCCGTCTCTCTGAGTTATGCGGTCTGCTCTTCTGCGATATTGATTGGGATAAAGGGATGATTTACGTTCGCGGTAAAGGCGCAAAGGAACGTAGAGTGCCGATGGGTAGTGTAGCTCGTCAACACCTGAACACGTATATCGTCTACTGGCGTGGCACTCCTGCGAGTACTGATGAAGCGGTTTTCTTGAGCGTCTTTGGTAAGCCGGTTACGCAACCAACTGTTAAGCAGATGTTTGTGCGACTCAAGCGGGTAGCTGGTATCACTGACAAGCGTGTGAGCGCCCATACCTGCCGTCATTGGTTTGCAGTTAACATGATTAAGCGTGGTTTGCCTAGCACGGTCTTACAAGGGCTGCTTGGTCACGAACAGCTAGAGATGATAAACACTTATGTAAAGCTGGCAGAACAGGATAGTAGGGATTTATACACGCGCTATTCTCCTGTTGATGCACTAGAGATGCATCGTGCGCCAAAGGGCAAACGCCAGCAGTCGCGAGATTGGCGTAATTCTCGTAAGAAGAAGAACAAAGGGCGTGATGAGCAGTCGCCTGATTAAAGCATAGCAAACCGCCTTAAAAATACAGAGGTTTGACATGATTAAAGCATATCAAACCTCTTTTTGCCTTCGATAAGCTCTGCAATTCGATACTATTCGGATGGCAGGGCTATTTGTGTTACCTTATCTCTTATGGCTTGCTATGGGCGTTTATGCCTCATGTGTTAAATTCTCTAGCCTATCCCCTGGGAAAGATTTAACAAAGATTTAACATGCGTTAACGTATCCATAAAGCATAGTTAACCCTCGCATGGTAAGGTAGGGTTGCGGGGCAAGAGCAGCGGCGTGGATGCGTTCGCAATGCTATAACCGACAATCTTTCTCAAACACGTTACCATTAGTTTCTCGCAAAGATTGCGAGAAGGAGACAACAACGGAATGCAAAGGGTATCATATTTTAAAGGGTGGCGAACTCGCCTGGGAGCAGTGGCGCTGCTTGGTCTGATGTTCATGCTGGCAGCCTGCGGCAGCGGCGGATCGACAACCACCGGCAACGGCACGCCAACGGCCAGTTGCCCATCAACGAAGACGCTGAACGGAGCGGGATCAACCTTCGACGGACCGCTTTTCTCGAAGCTGTTCACCGTCTACCCCAGCGCCCAGTGCGGAGCGAATGTGAACTACCAGCTTATCGGCAGTGGCGCGGGCATCAATGATCTGCTCAACAATCTGGTTGACTTCGGCGCGACCGACGCGCCCATGAGCGACGCCCAGCTTGCTACGAGTACGCACGGCCCCATCATTCATATTCCCATCACGCTCGGCGCGGTCGCCATGTCATATAACCTGACCGGCATTTCCGGCCATTTGAAATTCACCGGGTCGCTTATCTCCGACATCTACATGGGCAAAGTGACCAGGTGGAACGACCCGGAGATCGCGGCGCTCAATCCCGGCGTGAGTCTTCCTAACGAGGCTATTACTGTCGTCCATCGCTCTGATGGCAGCGGCACAACCAGTATCTTCACGCATTACCTCTCAGCCATCAGCCCTACATGGGCCTCGAAAGTGGGAGCCGCAACAACCGTCAACTGGCCGGTCGGCGTGGGCGGCAAAGGCAACCCCGGCGTCGCGGCAGCCATTAAGGCGACTCCCGGCGCATTTGGCTATGTCGAGTTGGCCTATGTCGTAGCGAACAACTTTCCCTACGGTGTCGTGCTGAACTCCGCCGGGAACTATATCGCGCCCTCGCTCGACGGCGCGAAAGAAGACGCTTCGAATGTCACCACTATCCCTGCCGACCTGCGTTTTTACATTGTGAATGCGCCAGGCGCGAATTCGTACCCCATTTCCGGATTCTCCTGGATGATTGTCTATCAGCATCAGAGCAATGCCGACAAGGGTGAAGCGATTGCCAACATGTTGTGGTGGGTAACTCACACTGGACAGAGCTATTCATCCGCGCTGACGTATGTGCCACTGCCTGCCACCATCGTTACGAAAGACGAGGCGCAGATCAAATCTATGACCTGTGGCAGCAATAACACACCGTGCTACAAGGGCTAATACCCGTTAGATAGGCCAATGTGCAGATAGGATGCCATGCATTGCGCTCTACCTGCACATTGCCCTGCTTCAACCGCGGCACGCTTCTATGGAAAGTGGGGATTTATGCAGAGCAATCTTACTACCGCCGACAACGCGGAATTGCGCAGTTCTGCCTGGTGGAAATTCGGCAGTAATCGTCGTGTCAGCGATACGCTCTTTCGCGGCTTCACATTGCTCTTTGTTTTGATCACGCTCGCCGTCGTCCTGGGCGTCACGGCAGTACTGATCATCGAGTCAATGCCGACTATTAAAACCTTCGGCTTCAGTTTTCTGACCAATCAGGCGTTTGATCCTGTTCATAATGTCTTCGGCGTCGCGCCAGCCATCTTTGGAACGCTGGTCACGTCGGCATTCGCCATTATCTTTGCCGTCCCGATCGGCGTGGGCGCGGCCATCTTCCTGATAGAGTTTTGCCCGCGCCCGCTGCGTACCACGCTCTCCTTTATTATGGAACTGCTGGTGGCAATTCCCAGCGTCGTTTTTGGGCTGTGGGGTTTTCTCGTGCTGGCGCCCTGGTTACAGTCAAACGGCGAGCCGTGGCTGCAACGATACCTGGGCTTTTTGCCGTTTTTCCAGGGCCAATTCCACGGCCTGGGTTTGCTCGCGGCAGGTATGATCCTCGTTATTATGGTTCTTCCTCTTATCGTCAGCGTCTCGCGGGAGGTCATGCTCACCGTGCCGCGTACGCAGCGAGAGGCGCTGTTAGCGCTGGGAGCGACTCGTTGGGAAGTAATTCGGTACGCGATCTTGCCGGCTTCGCGGGTAGGCATCATGGGCGGCGTGATCCTGGCGCTCGGTCGCGCGCTGGGCGAGACCATGGCTGTGACGATGGTAATCGGCAACCAGGCGTCACCAATCGGCGCGAGCCTGTTCAACACCGGTTACACGCTCTCCAGCGTCATTGCTAACCAGTTTGGCGAAGCGACGCCCGGCCTGTTTCTTTCGTCGCTGTTGGAGGCGGGGCTGCTCGTTTTCCTGATTACCCTGATCGCCAACATTCTGGCTCGCTTGCTTGTCTCACGCATGGGACATAGCCGCACAGGAGGGAATGCAGTATGAGCGCCATCGCTAATCCATTCCGCCCTCCGCGCACCGCGCACCTGATGCGCCGGGGTTTCAGCAACATTCTGGTGATCGCGCTCTGTGTGATCACCGCTGCTCTTGTGGTAGCGATTCTGCTCTACCTGATGTTCTATGTGATCCTGCAAGGGCTGCCGAACCTTAACCTGGGCTTCTTCACCGAACTTCCTGCAGCCTTTGGTTCGAGCGGGGGCGGCATGGGAGAATCCATCCAGGGAACGCTGGTCCTGGTCGGGCTGGCCTCGTTGTTTGGCGTCCCTTTGGGCCTGTTCATGGGTATTTACCTTTCTGAATTCGGGCGTGGCCCTTTCGCGAATGGCGTGCGCTTCCTGGTAACGGTCTTAACCGGTATTCCAACGATCATCTTTGGTCTGTTCGCCTGGGTGTTGATCGTGATTCCTCAACAAGGCTTTTCGGCGCTTTCGGGTGGCGTAGCTCTGGGAATCATCATGATACCCATTGTGGCGACAACTGCCGAGGACGTGCTGCGTCTCGTGCCGCGCGAAATCCGCGAGGCGTCGCTGGCTCTCGGCGCGACCGAAACGCGCACGATCGTGCGCGTCGTTATACCCTCGGCTCTTAACGGCATCATCACCGGCATCGTCCTGGCGATGGCGCGCGTCGCCGGCGAGACCGCGCCTTTACTGATGACGGCCTTCGGCAGCACATTCTGGTCCGCCGGGCTGAACCAGCCTATCGATGCCTTGCCACTCCGTATTTTCGTGTTTACCGAAAGTCCGTACCAGATACAAATCAGCCAGGCATATACCGGTTCGTTCGTCCTGATCGTTCTCATCGTCGTTGCTTCTTTTCTAGTGCGCTGGGCCACAGGCGGCTTTAGACGCCGGTTCTGATTACGGTTCTGTATACGTAGGAGCAAATTGTATGTCTATACAAGTACGCAATTTGAGCATGTGGTATGGCAAAAATCAGGCGCTGCATGATATTACCTTCTCGATTGTGCCATTGAGCGTCACTGCGCTGATCGGGCCTTCGGGCTGCGGCAAATCGACGTTTATTCGCTGCCTGAACCGGATGCATGAAGAAACGCCAGGGACGCGCGTCACCGGTTCGGTGATAGTCGAGGGAGCTAATATCTACGCGCGTTCTATCCGGGCTATGCATGTGCGGAGGCATATCGGCATGATCTTCCAGCAGCCGAATCCCTTGCCGTATTACAGTATCTGGGATAACATTGCTATCGGGCCGCGTCTCAATGGCCTGGCTGGCGGCGCTGCTTTGCGCGACCTGGTCGAACGCAGCCTCAGGCTGGCCGCGCTGTGGGACGAGGTCAAAGATCGCCTTGCTCTCCCCGCCGGGCAGCTTTCGGGAGGGCAGCAGCAGCGCTTGTGTATCGCCCGCGCGCTGGCCGTCAGCCCCAAAATTCTCCTCATGGACGAACCCTGTTCGGCGCTCGATCCCATTTCGACCTTTCAGATAGAAGAACTGATTCGGGAACTCAAGAATAACTATACAGTCGTCATCGTCACACATAATATGCAGCAGGCCGGGCGCGTAGCCGATAGGACAGTTTTCTTTCTTCAGGGAAAGCTGGTCGAAGAGGAAGAGACGGAAAAGTTCTTTGCCCGCCCAGCCAGGAAAGAAACCGAGGACTACATCAGCGGACGATTCAGCTAAATCGAGATGTATGATGTAAAAGGACAGCAATGAAAAAGGAGAACATCTTAGCCATGAATGCTGCAAACTCAAGCAATCTGTCTGAAAAAGGAGAAACCGTTCTGCCGCCTGGCGCTAATATCTTTTCGCGCAAAGTGGCGCGCAGCGGCCACATCTCCTATGAAGGACGACCTTACTTCATTAGCAAGACGCTGGCGGGCCGCTATATTCGCTTAGTTGTACTGGCTGACCGTTTGATCGTTGACGCGGCTATCCCATTGCATAAGGAATACCCTCTGGTATAAGATAGAATGAGTTAGAATGAGATAAATTGAGTAACAATCCAGATCACATAGGGAAATGTATGGAAATAAGAACGAACAAATCTGTTGACCAGGTTCGGGCAGGAATTGACCCGGCAGAAATCAATCTTTCACCGGTTTTCGCTGCTTTGCCCAGGCTCCAGATCAGCCAGGCGGCCGCCAGCGTCAAAGCTGACGCGGAAGTTGTGATCGATGTCAGAGAACTCAATTTCTTCTATGGTTCCAAGCAGGCGCTCCATAGCATCACTTTACCCGTCAGACAGTACCAGGTTACTGCCTTGATCGGTCCATCCGGATGCGGCAAATCCACCTTTTTACGCACGCTTAACCGCCTGAATGACCTCATTCCCGGCACGCGCACCGAGGGCGAGGCATTATTTCATGACCTCAACATCTATGAAAGGGCGATAGACGTGGTATCCCTGCGCCAGCGCATTGGCATGGTTTTCCAGCGTCCGAACCCGTTTCCCAAATCTATCTATGAGAACATCGCTTATGGCCTGCGTATCCAGCATCAATCGCGCGAATATATACAGGAGACAGTTGAAGCGAGCCTGCGCAGTGCGGCGTTGTGGGACGAAGTCAAGGATCGCCTCTCTGCCTCCGCTCTGGGATTGTCCGGCGGGCAGCAGCAAAGGCTGTGCATCGCGCGCGCGTTGGCCGTGAAGCCGGAAGTCCTGCTCATGGACGAGCCATGCTCGGCCCTCGATCCCATTGCCACACTCAAGATCGAGGAATTGATCACGAAACTCTCACAGGACTACACTATCGTGATTGTGACGCATAACATGCAGCAGGCGGCGCGCGTCTCGCAATATACGGGCTTTTTCCTCTCCGGGCGTCTCATTGAATTTGCCTCAACGCTTGATATCTTTGAACGGCCCCAAAAAAAAGAAACCGAAGATTACATCAGCGGTCGCTTTGGGTAATAGAGCCAGAGCGATCCCTGGATCGCCCTGGAGGGAGAAATGTTGTGGGACGAAAAATTCTGGTGGTGGATGATGAGCCGGTGCTGGTGGAAACCATTGCCTACAATCTGGAGCAGGCCGGGTATCAGGTCCTCACGGCGGCTGACGGGGCCAGCGCGTTAGAAGCCGCGCATCGCGAGACGCCCGATCTGATCATTCTCGATATCATGTTGCCGGAAATGGATGGGCTGGAAGTGTGCCGCCTGCTGCGCCGCGAAAGCGAGACGGCAACCACGCCAATCATGATGCTCACTGCCAAAAGTGATGAGATCGATAAAGTCGTCGGCCTCGAAGTGGGCGCAGACGATTACGTGATCAAGCCCTTTGGCCGCCGCGAGCTATTGGCGCGCGTGCGCGCTCTGCTGCGCCGCTCCGATTATGGCCGCCAGCAGGCGCAGACGGCGGCCGCCGAAGACGAACCCGTCGAGCAGCCGCGCCAACAGCGTGAACTCGCCGCCGGGCCGCTGCGTATCGATGTGGCCGGGCGGCGCGTCTTCTGCCGGGGGCAGGAGATCGAGTTGCAGCCTAAGCAGTTCGATCTGCTCGTCTACCTGGTACGCAATCGCGGTACGGTTTTGACGCGCGATCAACTGCTGCACAATGTCTGGGGCTACGAGTACGCCGGAGACACGCGCACCGTCGATGTGCATGTGCGTTGGCTGCGCGAGAAGATCGAGGAAGACGCGGCCAACCCGCGCCTGTTGCAAACGGTGCGCGGCGTCGGCTACGTCTATCGCTGGTAAACAATCATGTCCGCTGTGGCGGCGCGATGCATTGCGCCGCCACAGCGGAATGACTCCTCCATTGCGCCCCTACAGAACCTCCGGGTTGAGAATATTGGGTGGACGCTGCCCGTGGTGGAACGCGACCAGGTTGTCGCTCGCCATCTTCGCCATCTTGCCGCGCGTATCTACCGAGGCGCTGGCGATATGCGGCGTGATCACTACGTTCTCCATCGTCAACAGTTCCGGCTCGACCGCCGGTTCGTTTTCAAACACGTCCAGTCCAGCTCCGGCGATCGTACCCGCCTGCAACGCCTTGACCAGCGCCTTCTCATCGATGATGGGCCCGCGCGCGGTGTTGACGATGATCGCGCCGGGTTTCATCAGCTTGAATTCGCGCTCGCTGATCAGATGATGCGTTGATGGCATATACGGTGTGTGGACGCTGATGAAATCAGCCTGCTGGAGAACCTCGTCGATCGGTGCGTAGACCATGTGGTAGCGCGCCTCGTCCTCCGGCGACATGCGATAGACATCGTAGTAGAGAACCTTCATCTCAAAACCGCTGGCGCGCTGCGCGACAATCTTGCCGATGCGTCCTGCTCCAAGCAGTCCTAATGTGGCGTGATGCAGGTCCGCGCCGCAGAACAGCAGCGGCCCCCAACCGGTATACTTGCCCGCGCGCAAAAAGCGCTCAGCTTCGGGGATGCGCCGCGCCGTCGCCATGAGCAGCGCGAAGGCGAAATCGCCGGTCGTGTCCGATAGCACGCCAGGCGTGTTGCTGATGGCGATACCCAGGCGCGTCGCCGCTTCGAGATCGACGTTATTGTAGCCAACTGCCATGTTGGCGATCATGCGCACGCGCGGCGTGCTGTTGGCGCAGGCGTCGAGGAAACCTGCGTCGATGGTATCGGTCAGCAAGCAATAAATATAATCGTGGCTGGGGCCGCGTCGCAGCAGTTCCTCGTAGGGCCAGATGACCCCTTCTTCCATATTGGCCTCGATATCACCCAGTTCCTCCAGCGGCGGATAGGCGACATCGGGTACTTTCTGGGTAACAAGAATCTTTGGACGATCTGTCATAGTGACCTCCTGTTTGCAAAATAGTCTCTCTTGTTATTGTATCA
>DATLSW010000042.1:0-6198 GCA_035533955.1 Ktedonobacteraceae bacterium
TTAGAACATAACCTTATCTAAAGATATATCGTTAAGCTGCATCGGTATCAGTTTGATTAAATTACCCATCTTTGTCATCTAGAAGCGAGTGGGTCAAGCGGCAAATAATTGCTAGTACTGTTCTTTCAAACCCTTATCTACTATCTCTTCCATAGCACACTGACACAAGATGCCTATAGCAGGTTCAGCAGCTCGAACTACAGGTAAATTGGTTCGTTTGTACCCTCGTAGTTCGTATAAGCCATTAAGATAGCGTACTTGGTTGCTAAGAAATGAACACCATTGACCAGGATTGTCTTCTGCGCGTCCTACTAATTCGGTGACAGAAGCTCGTAGACGCTCAAATCTACCCATATTTTTCTCCCTCACGAAATTTAGAAGACTTGAAATTATTCGGTACTGAATTGATTTTTTAATCTAGTTAATAAAATAACATATTGAGGAACAGAAGTCAAAAGTTGAATTTTTTTTACTTTTATGTTATGCTTAACTTGAAGCGATTTAGCACATCCGTTTTTAAATGTTAGTCACTATCTTATTATGAATAACACAACATATTAAGGAGGAATAAATTAATGATAAATATTGACCCATCAATGCGTTTTTGGATAGACGGTCTTGATGGGATAGTTGCATGTATAGGTGAAAATGGCCGCAAGATATGCCTTGCAGATGAACCAGATGGAAGCCGTGACTTCTTCGAGTGTAACGGTGAAAATCCCCCGATTCTGATACAGAAACACTGGATAGGGCGACGCACTCAAGGGAATCAAGGGGCGGTTGATCAATATGAGACGAAACGAGTGCTTCGTGTAGTTGGCTATGTAACGTTGCTTACTTTAGAAGAGTGGAGAATGCACGGACACAAATCTTGGGATGAGTTAGTGATGTGGGTGTATGAGAACGATCCTTCCTGGCTCTCTGATCAACATACGTTGCCCAGACATATGAGGCGATCCAGTTAATAGGTCAATCAATCTACAAATAAATTGCCATCGTAAGAAGGTTTGTCAGATTAGCGATTTAGATACCCTGTTTGCCATTGGCACTGTGCAAGCTATATGCTATAATCTTCTTAAAGGCACTGACTACCTGCCTTATAGGTTGCTCAATTGAAGCGTCAAACCTATGCGTACCTGCCTCTTATGTGCGGGTTTTTCTGAGTAGTTATATGGATTGGCTTTCCAGGCCGATGTAGAGCGAGCGAGCAGCGATATTCTACGTACCTGCCTTCCAAGCAGGCTGTCGCGGGTTCGAGCCCCGTCTCCCGCTCTTTTTCCTCTTCGATTTCCTCTCATCGAATGCGAAGAGAAGCAATACCCTCGTTTCTCTCATAAAATCTGCATAGAAGCGCACTCAGTGACATCCTGCCTGGCATGGCTGCGACATCCTGTCTTGATGGTAGGATTGTACGTGGCGACTCCCGCTCAAGTTCGGAAGAAATATCTCCTGCCCATCAGGTATATCGCGCCGAGGGAGCTGTTGCCGTGCCGCTGCTTACTACCACACCACTGCCCGCTTTTATGAGTAACCACCTCAGCACCATCCGCAAATTTTCGCGTTCCGCTGCCAGTTGCTCCTGCCATATTGCCCGCGATGAAAGTAACAGCCTGTTTCTTGCTGTTTTGACCAGGTGCAAATAATAGGAGGCGTGCCAGTCGTGTACTCTCTCGAACTCGCCTTGTACTGATAGCAGTTCCAGGGCATAGGCGCGAATGGTGTTCAGCATGGTGAAACGTACCTGTCCGCCTGGCGTTGACTGCTGCATCAGCAAGCTGCTATCCACCAGTTTGCACAATATATCCAGCGCGCGCAGACACCCGTGTTTGGAATTATTTTGCTGCTTAAAGATGACGTCGCCTATCATTTTCTCCGCCGCCTGGAGAGAGCAACCGCCGCAGAACACACCCAGGCACATGAAGCAGTGCTGCTCCTCTGATGAGAGCAGAGTAAAGCTCGCCTCGAATGTCTGGCGCAGCGTTTGTTGCCGCCGGGGCAGATTACTGGCTCCTCCGGTCAGTACATTCAACAGCGTTTTTGACATCTTTTCGAGCAAGAGGGACGGAGATAACACTCTGACTCGCGCAGCCGCGAGTTCCAGCGCCAGCGGCAAGCCATCGACGGCGGCGCAGATACGCGCGACGCTGGCTTTGTTTTCGTCGGCCAACGCAAAAGTGGGAACGACGGCCCTGGCGCGTTCGAGGAAGAGTTGGACAGAACCGTATTGCTCAAGATCGCCCATACTGCTCAGGCAATCGGGATCAGGTATAGTGAGAGGAGGCAATATGAACTGATGTTCCCCATACAGGTGAAGCGCCGTTCGGCTGGTGATCAGGATTTTCAGAGAGGGCGCGGCAGCCAGCAACGTTCCAACAAGAGAAGTTGCTGCCATCACCTCTTCAAAACCATCCAGCACAAGCAGCAACTTCTTCTCTTTCAAGCAGGCCGTTAGCTTTTGAGGAAGTACTGCCTCGCTTTCCGCCGTGATGCCCAGTATCTCACCAATCCTGTTCACAACGCGCGCGGGATCGTTGGGTCCTTCGAGAGGGACGAACCATACTCCATGTGGAAACGCGGAGACTAGCTTGCTCGCGACGTGCAGGGCAAGCCGCGTCTTGCCGCTGCCTCCCGCGCCCATGATCGTCACCTCACGTACTGCCTCATGCGCAAGCAACTGTTCCAAACATGCTACGCACTGTTCTCTCCCGATAAGCCGCGTGACGGGCGCGGGCAAATTATGGGTGGTAATCTCAGGCCCGGCATGTCCACGCCCATTGGCTGGAGCCTGCGCGGGTCCTATTTCAAGAAGGCATAAAGGCGAAGCATTCCACTCCTCGGCGCTAAAGCAGTTCTGTTTCAGGTGTGCCAGTTCCAGCAAGTGCAGCGCTTCTCCTCGCTCAGCTATGGCTTGCCACTGCGCCAGTGTCAGTATAATGCGTTTGACCTCCACCTGGGTTAAATAGGCGTTACCGCTGCCACGCAGCTTGCGATTGAGTACACCTGGGTGCAAACCAAGCATGTCTGCCAGATGTTGCTGTGAATGACCGCTCGCCCGAAGATATGCTTGCACCTGGTCGCTAAAAGCTTTTTCATTCATACAGGCGTTTCCCCCTAGCAAAGACGGCAAAGTTCAGTGAACTTTTGGTGAAGTCTAGATGAGTTTTGAGTGATAAAAAGCCAGGAATTAACCTTACAGTCCTGAGTATACTTGAATTGGTGAAACAAATCAATACATCTAAATAGTAGAGAAAAGAGGTGTTCTCTTGCCAGTTACCCCTCCTCATAGCTATCCAGGCGTGTACATCCAGGAAATACCCAGCGGCGTGCATACCATTACTGGCGTCGCCACCTCGATCACGGCGTTTGTTGGTCGCGCTGTGCGCGGCCCAGTCGATGATCCCGCGCTGGTCACCAGTTATGCCGAATTTGAGCGCGCCTTTGGCGGCCTGGCTGTCGATTATCCTCTGACCTATGCCGTGCAAGATTTTTTCCTGAACGGCGGAAGCCAGGCGCTGATTGTGCGCGCGTTCAAGCCGATGAGCGCGACTGACGATGGACGGGCTAAACTCGTCGTTGGCGATGTACACTTTGAAGCCGCGAGTCCAGGTGCGTGGGGCAGCGCATTACGGGTGATCATCGACTATAACGGCATCACGGATGACGTTGCCAAAGCCTACGGTTTCTCAGCGGCAGATCAACTTTTCAACCTGACCGTCATTGATGATGGCAGCAGATCAACCGAAGTCTTTCGTAATCTTTCCGTGAGCGAGGGCGCGCGCCGCGTTGATCGCGTGTTGAAGCAGTCATCGCAATTGCTCTGGGTGCAGGGAACCGCGAGCGGCGGCGTACCCGACCCGGCGCTTCCCGACAGCAGGCCAGTCGCCAGCGCCGCACTGACCGACGAGCAAAGGAATAGCGGCCAGAAACAGGGTACAACGGCTGCCTCGCAAGGTAGTGATGGGCAAAAGTTGACCCTGGCGGCGGATTTTCTAGGCGATCAGGCCAATAAAACCGGCATGTATTCCCTGGAGAATGCCGACCTCTTTAACTTGCTTTGCATTCCGCCTGATCTGCGCGATGCCGACCTGCCCACTGGAACCTATGGCGCTGCCCTCGCTTACTGCTATCAGCGCCGCGCCATGCTAATCGTTGACCCGCCGGTCGCCTGGACCAGTCTCTCAGCCGCCAGCTCCGGCCTTTCCGGACTGATCGCGGGCGAGAGCTTGAGCGGCGAACCCGCGCGTAACGCGGCGATTTATTTTCCGCGCGTCAACAAAGCTGATGCGCTGCGCGGCGGGCAGACGGATACCTTCGTGGCCTGTGGCGCTCTTGCCGGCGTCATAGCCAGCACCGACGCGCAGCGCGGCGTGTGGAAAGCTCCCGCCGGTATCAACGCGACGCTAAGCGGCATTCAATCGCTGGCCGTTAGATTGACTGACCCCGATAACGGTGAATTGAATCCGCTGGGCATCAATTGTTTGCGTTCATTCCCTCTCTACGGCAATGTTGTCTGGGGAGCGCGTACTATGCGCGGCTCTGACCAGTTGGGGGATGATTACAAGTATGTTCCTGTGCGTCGTCTCGCGCTCTACATTGAAGAAAGCCTCTACCGGGGGACGAAGTGGGTTGTCTTTGAGCCGAACGACGAGCCGCTCTGGTCTCAATTGCGTCTGAATATCGGTTCGTTCATGCACGACCTGTTCCGGCAGGGCGCATTCCAGGGCCAGAAACCCCAGGATGCCTACTTTGTGCAGTGCGACAGCACGACAACGACGCAGTCGGATATCGACCAGGGCATTGTCAACGTCATCGTTGGCTTCGCCCCACTCAAGCCTGCCGAGTTCGTGATCCTGTATCTCCAGCAGATGGCTGGTCAGTTAGCCGTATAGAAGAGGAGCTAGTATGCCAGCGCCAGAATTCACCGTGAACACGTATCGCTACGATCCCTACAAGAGCTTCAAGTTTCGTGTCAAGTGGGATGGCCGCTACGTTGCCGGTATCAGCAAAGTCGGCGGATTGACGCGCACGACCCAGGTCGTCACCTACCGCGAAGGTGGCGATCCCAGCATGGTGCATAAATCGCCCGGCCAGTCGGAATACAGCGCGATCACGCTCGAACGCGGAGTGACCCATGACCTGGACTTTGAAAACTGGGCCAACCATGTCTGGAATTACGCCAATTCAGGCCAGCTTGGTCAGGAAGTGTCTTTGCAAGATTTCCGCAAGGACATCATCATTGAACTCTACAATGAAGCCGGTCAGAAAGTGATTGCCTACAACGTCTATCGCTGCTGGGTATCAGAGTTTACCGCTCTGCCGGAACTTGATGCCAGTGGTAATGCCGTCGCCATCCAGTCGATCAAGCTGGAGAACGAGGGCTGGCAGCGCGATACCAGCGTGACCGAACCGACTGAAACGAAGTTCTAGCGAGCAGGTCAAACAATGCGTGCGCTTACTGCAAGCGATATATTACGTGTGTGGGAAGCCGGACGGGACAGATACCCGGCGGAGAGAGCATTGCTCCTGCTGGCGCTGGCCTGTCCCACTGTCCCGCCCAATGACTTGCGCGATCTCACAGTGGGACAGCGCAATGCCCGGTTGCTCATGTTGCGTCAAATCACGCTGGGATCGCTGGCTCAGTGCTTCGTGAAATGCCCTCGCTGTAACGAAGCGCTTGAGTTTACCATCGATATTGAAGCTCTCCAGCAGCCTGAGCCGACGACGCGACAATATATCCTGTCAGTGGATGATTTCAACGTGAGCTTTCGCCTGCCGAACAGTCTTGACGTAGCCACCGTTGCAAGTTGCGCGGACGTTGAAACCGGGCGTCGCTTCTTGCTTGAACGCTGCATAGAGGAAGTGCAGCAGCATGACCAGTCGGTCGCCGTCGCGGCGCTGCCGGAGCAAGTCATATTTGCTGTGGCAGAGTCTATGGTTGAGCATGACCCACAGTCCGAGATAAGACTTGCTTTGCAATGTCATTACTGCCAGCACAAGTGGTCTACCGTATTTGATATCGTGTCATTTTTCTGGACTGAAATCGAAGCCCAGGCAAAGCGTTTGTTGCGCGAAGTGCATACCCTGGCGAAAGCCTACGGCTGGCGTGAAGCCGACATCCTGGCGCTCAGTCCCGCGCGCCGTCAATGCTATCTGGAGCTTGTTGGCTAATGTCAGATTATATTTCTCACATCGTAGAAC
>DATLSW010000043.1:0-21937 GCA_035533955.1 Ktedonobacteraceae bacterium
GGGTTCTTTCCAGATAGATGGGATCAGCATGATGTCGGCGCGATCATAGCTTCGGATCAGTTCATCCTGCGGAACTTTGCCGTGGAATGTCACGAGCGTATCCAGATGTTGGGATTGTGAAAAGCGGTAGAGTTCTTTGACATATGCCTCGTCGCCATCGCCGAAAATATCCAGCACAAACGATGACTGCTGCTGGTTTTTCGCCAGAATAGCCAGTGCTTTCAAGAGGACAAGCACGCCCTTTTCTTCGCATAAGCGGCCAGCGTAGATCAGGCGCGTTCTGTCTGGTTGCCGTTCGTCCTGGGCCTCTGCGGCGGACGGCGCGACGAGAAAACGTTCGTCGATGCCATTGTAGATCACTTCGATACGCCCGACGTCACAACCGATCTTACCATATTCGTCCTTGACGGCGTCGCTGGCGGCTATGAGCGAAGTGTATTTGGGAAACGGCACAGAGCCGATCAACAGTTTCTTGAGCCGGCGCGCGCGCAGGCGCGTCTGCCCGGTCTCCGGCGATAGCGCGTATTGGAGCCAGTAACTCTCCAGGTGATAGACAACGGGAAGGGTCGCCGCGTTGAGAGCTTCGAGCATAGAAATCAGACCCAGTCCGGTGATTTCCCAGACATAGAGAACGTCAGGCCGACTGGCCGTAATGGCGCGCTGGAGTTCCCTGGTGTTAGCGGCATAGTGAAAGTAGCGATAGTAATCGATCAGCAAGTGACCTTGCCGCCAGAGCGGATGCTGGCGATCAATGTGCGCGGCAGGCGTATAGTGGAGCGTGCGCCAGGTATGCCCATCCTGTTCTGGTCTGTCCAGTCCATACGAACTGGTGAGGATGAAGACTTCGTGTCCCAGCTTTTCCAGTTGGTCGGCAAAGTCGCGCGCGACGATCTCCGCGCCGCCCAGGACGTGCGGCGGATAGAGGTTACTGACTAAGAGAATACGCATTCTTCATTCTTTCTCGTTGTGCCGATACTTATCAATAAGTCTATCGGCTTCTTCAAGGTTCGCTATCAGTGTAGCGGATTGCCGCCGTCGTGTGGATTGAGAACAGGTTGAGAAAGCGTTACCAAAGCCAATGTTTTGTAACAAGGTCTTAACCCAGAGTATGTGGGGTACGAACTAACCGACTGGTATACTATCCTTCAATAGATCAAGATTGGAAGCGGGGGCGCAATGAATTGGCCCATACGTGGATCGTACAAGATCGGACAATATCAGCGTGGAGTGATCATATGCGAATCCTCTTTGTGACACCCTATCCGCCATCGCGCATTCGCGTGCGCGGCTATGGGTTTCTGGCGCAACTACGACGTTCACACGAGGTGACGATTGCCGCGCAGTGCGCTTCTGAGCAAGAGCAGGCCGATGTAGAGAAGCTGCGACGTGAAGGGTATGAAGTGGTTGTAGTCTCTGAATCAAAGAAGCGTTCGGCAGTGCAGAGCGGATTGGCGTTGTTGGGAACAACACCGCTCCAGGCGGCTTACGCTCGCTCAGCACGTTTCGCGCGGGTGGTGCGGCAATTATTTGAGCAACGCGGATTTGACGCGATCCACGTCGAACATCTGCGCGGCATCGCCTCGATGGAAACACTGATTGGGAAGTATCCGCTGGTATGGGATGCCGTTGATTGCATCAGCCTGCTCAGCAAACAGACAATGGCGGAAGGCCCCAGCCGCGCCGTGCGCATGGTGGCGCGCCTGGAGTACGAGCGCACGCGCCGCTACGAAGCGCACACGCTAAGCCTCTTATCTTCAACCATCGTGACATCCGAGCGCGACCGGCAGGCGATGATCGAACTGCGCCGTCTCTTCACACGCGATCTCGTCAGCAGCGACAATACGCTGGGGAACGACATCCAGGTCATCCCAAACGGCGTCGATTTAGAGTACTTCCGTCCTATGCCACAGGAACGACGTCGCCTGAACCTGGTTTTTTCTGGTAAGATGAGCTATCACGCGAACATCGCGACAGCATTGTACCTGTACCGGCAAATCATGCCGCTGATCTGGGAGCAGCGCCCGGAGGCGACTTTGACGATAGTAGGCAGCAAGCCGCCGAAAGTGGTGCAGGCATTGGCGCAAGACCCGCGCGTTGAGGTAACGGGCTATGTCGATGATCTGCGCCCCTATGTGACACGCGCCGAGGTAATGCCCTGTCCAATGGTCTACAGTGTGGGCATCCAGAACAAAGCGTTGGAGGCGATGGCGCTGGGTACGCCTGTGGTCGTGGCCAGGCAAGCAGCGGAGTCGCTGGGAGCGCAACCAGGCCGCGACCTGCTGGTGGCCGATTCGGCGCGCGAGTTTGCGCAGGCCACACTGCGCTTGTTGGATGACGCGGACATGCGAGCATCGTTGAGCCAGCACGGTCGTGCGTATGTCGAACAGCACCACGATTGGAGTAAGATCGCGGAGCGTCTGGCAAACGTGTACCAGCAAGCAAGAGAAACGCACGCTCCAGATTACACAGGAACAGGCAGCATCATTGCCAGAAAAAGTGGAAAAGATGAAGAACAGAGGAGGGGTAGCCAGTGATGGCGCTCACCGAGGACTATTTGCACACCAGAAGCTATCAAGAAGAAGATAAACGAGCGTTACGTTATCTATTGCAACGCGGAGTGGGATCGACGCTCGCTCAGGGAAAAAGCATCAACCTGGACACCAATGAAGAACTGCCGCGCTTGATTCCTGTGCTGGTCGCGCATTTCTCCCAGAAAGAACTGGCGGAACTGGCGGGGAAGCAGGTTGCCGCCAGGATGCTTGAGATGTATCGCACTGAGACACTGCAAAACCTCTTCCTTGAAGCGGAACTACAGCATGTTCTTCATGCCTTTCATGAAGCAGGCATCTCCATCATCCTGTTCAAAGGACCGGCGCTGGCCTACACTGTCTATCCGCGACCACACCTGCGTACCTATCACGATCTTGATATGTTGATCCACGAGGAAGATTTGCCGCGCGCGCGCGCGCTACTGGCCGGCATGGGCTACACATTCTATGAAGAATTTCGCTCAAATGTGATCAACGACAAGCGCCGTGGCTACAACTTTACGCTCAAGCCAGCCGACTCCTGGCTTGAGGTGTTGATTGAGTTGCATACCGCGCCGCACGACAGCGACATCGGCACAGAATTTGACGTGGCGGCGCTCTGGGCAAACGCGCAAGCGATCACGGTATTGGGGGAGCCGACGCTGACGATGCATCCGGTCGATCACCTGCTCTATCTCTGCTGGCATTATCGCTTTCACAGCTTCTCGCGCCTGCTCTGGCTCTATGACCTGGTGATGATCGTGCGCTCCGGCGGCGATCGTTTCGACTGGGATATGCTGATCGAGCGGGCGCGGCGGCAAAAGCTCGCTACAACCGTCTATTATTGTCTAAAGTGGTGCCACGATCTGTTCGATGTTACCGTCCCTGAGCGCGTGTGGCAAGCGTTGAGGCCGCCGCCGCTGTGCCGTCTGATCGTTGAACGCTTCGCTCTGCCCGATCCCGCGAGCGCGCTGGCGACGCGGCAAGGCTACACGCATCGCGTGCTGGCGCATCATGTGATGGTTGATCATTCGGGAGAACTGCTCAAAGTGGGCCTGCACACTCTGTTCCCCTCGCCCGCCGCCATCAGCCAGCGTTATATGGAACATTCGCGCCTGCCACTCAAATGGTATTTTCTTTTCTACTTTATTCATCCCTGGATCACGCTGGCAAAGAGTCTACGCTACGTGACCAGGGAGAGAAAAAGAGCATAATGGGGGAACGCGATGCGTGTGCTGGTGCTAACTCAAGTCGTCGTCTATCCTGCCGATGCCGGGCCTAAGGTAAAGACGTTGCAGGTGCTGCGCTATCTGGCGGCGCGTCACGAGGTGATCTACTGCACCTTCGCGCGCGGCGAGCAGGAAGTGCAGGACGCCCAGAAGCTCGGCGACATTTGTAAGCGCGTGGAAACAGCGCCGATGCAGCGATCACGGCTCAGCGATGCGCGTTTCCTCGTGGAAAGTCTGCTAACGGGCGATTCGTTCCTGCTGCGGCGCGATGATCGCGCCGCGATGCAGCAATTGGTGCGCCGCCTGCTGCGCGAAGAGCGCATCGACGTGTTGCATGTCGATCAGTTGAATATGATGCGTTTTGTTCCCGCCGACTGGCAAGGAACAGTGATCCTTGACGAACATAACGCCGTCTGGCAGGTTATCGAGCGGCTGCGCAGCGGCGCTGGTAATCCTCTCTCGCGTATGCTGCTGGGGCGCGAAGTGCGGCTGATACGCAAGCAGGAAGGTGAAGCATGTCGCCGGGCGCGCGTTGTACTGGCGGTGAGCGAACACGATCAAGAGGCGCTATACGAAGTGGCGGGCAAAGAGGCAAAGATAGAAGTCGTGCCGATTACCGTGGACGCGGCGCAGTTCACGCCGCTCTGGGAAGCGCGCGATCCACGTCCCAATACGCTGTTCACCATCGGCACAATGTTCTGGCCGCCCAACAGCGAGGGCGTGCAGTGGTGGCTGCGCGAAGGCTACGAGTCGCTGCACGAACGCTGCCCGGACGTAACCTATGACGTGGTGGGAGCGCGACCGCCGCAAAGCCTGCTCGCGCTGGCGCAACAGCATGAAGGCGTGCATGTGCATGGCTACGTGGCTGACGCGGCGCCGTTCTGGACGCACGCCGCCGCCCTGGCCGTGCCGTTGCTCTCCGGCGGCGGCGTGCGTGTCAAGATTCTGGAAGCGATGGCGATAGGTGTCCCGGTGGTCTCAACAACAGTAGGTTGCGAAGGGCTGGAAGTGCGACACGGCGAACATCTTTTGATTGCTGATACGCCGCGGGATTTTGCTGGAGCCTGCGCGGCGCTGCTGCAAGATCAAGAGTTGGCGCGGCGGCTGGCCGGGAACGCGCGCCATTTGATCGAGGAACGCTACGACGCGAAGATTGCGCTGCACCCACTTGACGTGGCCTACGCACAAGCTCGCGGCACCGCCAGTGTTGGAGGACGCGGAGAAAGAAGTTGAGAGATGAGTGAGGCACCAAAACGTTTGAAAATCGCCTTTCTGACGGCGATGACGCTGCGCGATAAGCGATCTTCCTGGCGTATCACCAATAGCTATATGACCCAGGCTTTGGAAACATATTGCGGCGATGTGATCGCTATCGGGCCTATCGAGATCAAAGAGCTGATTGTCGGCAAGCTGGTGAATAAGATCGCGCAGTTGCTTTTCAAACGCGGTTTCATGTACTATCACAGCTTCTATTTCGCGAAACGCTACGCGCGCATCCTGGCGCGCAAGCTGGCCGGACAATCGTTCGATGTGATTTTTGGGCCGTCATGCGCGACGGAGGCAGCCTTCCTGGAAACCGCTATCCCGATTGTCCTGACCGAAGATGCCAACGTCGCCTCACTGCTCGACTACTACGCGCAATTCTCGCGGTTGCTGCCGCGCTCGCGCTACGAGGCCAACAGAGTGGAGGAACTGGGGGTCAGAAAGGCGGATTTAGTGTTGCATCCGTCGGAATGGGCCGCGCGCATTACCTGCGAGGATTACCAGGTTGGCAGAGATAAAGTCCATGTTGTCCCCTACGGCACGAACATCGAACATCCACCGTCTGCCGAGATCGCTCAGCGGCGCACTAAGTCAGATCGCTGCAAGCTCTTTTTTATCGGCGTCGATTGGGAAAGAAAAGGCGGAGCCATCGCCTTCGAGACGCTGCTGGAACTTGAGAAGCTTGGCATCCAGGCGGAATTGACGATCTGTGGATGCGTGCCGCCGGACGAGTTTCGGCACGAACGGTTGCGCGTGATCCCGTATCTGGATAAGAAGATCGAAAGTCAGCGCCGCGAGATGGAGCAGTTGTTTGAGACTTCTGATTTTCTGTTCTTGCCGACGCGCAGTGAAGCTTATGGCATGGTATTTTGCGAGGCCAGCGCTTTTGGTTTACCCTCGATCACCACCGACACTGGCGGCGTCTCAGGCGCGGTGACGAACGGCGTCAACGGCTATATGCTGCCACCTGACGCGCGAGGGCCAGCATACGCGGAACTGATCGCGAAAGTGTATCGTGATGACGAAGGATACGCCGCGCTGGTACGGTCGAGCCGCGAAGAATACGAGCGCAGGCTGAACTGGGATGCCTGGGGCAGGGCAGTTTCTACACTCATTTTCGAAATGTTGGAGCGCAGTCAACCAGCCATCTCTGCTGCCTCCACCTCCCATGAAACGGTCAAATACGTTTGAACGTATAGGTAATCAGTTATGGTTTTGATAGCTATAGCTTTCAAATTTTTTATCGACTAGGATGGAAAAATATATGCGAGGATTACGCATCGTTCTTGTTTGCGCGCTACTCGTTCTGGTTGTGGCGCTGGGCGCACTGGCTTATGTTCTTGTGAATCAATTTCACCAGAATCAAGCGTCGAACGGAACTCCTGTTACTGGCAGCCCGTCCCCCGCGGTCATTCCAAGCGGGATGCCACATGCGCAGGGAGATCAGATTGTTGATGCAAAAGGACAGCCATTTTTCCTGCGCGGGGCGCAAATTGAGACGCCGTTCAACTATATACAAGGGTGGGAACAGGGCAAAAGGCCCACGTCCATACTCACACCTGCTGTGTTTGATACCATGGTGCAGAAATGGCACATGAACGCCCTGCGCCTGCCTACCTCCAACTGGGAATATGCCAAATTCACCACTGAATATATGAGTCAGCTTGACCAGGTGGTTCAAGAAGCGAATCAGGCTGGATTGTATGTTATCCTGGACTTGCACGATAATGTGAAATCGGGTTCTCCATATACCAGTAAAGACAGCGATGTGCCGAAAACTCAAGATGTGACGTACTGGAAAGCTATCGCGGCACATTTTAAGTCGAATCCGATGGTCATGTTTGATCTCTACAATGAGCCGCAAGAGACAAGCTGGAACGAATGGCTGAATGGAGGCGGAACTACGTCCGATGGAGCATCTATCGTGGGCTTCCAGGACATGGTCAATGCCGTGCGCTCTACCGGGGCGCAACAAATGATTGTAGTTGAGCCTGGATCGTCTGGTGGCGGCAAGAGCAGTCAAAATCCTACTGGCGCCGAGGAAGGTGGATGGTCAAACTTCCCCATCAACGATGCTATTCATGATTCCAATATCATGTATTCACTTCATGTTTACCAGACGATTGTGCAACCGGCCTCATATCAGACGGCTAAATGGGGACCGGTGCTGGGAAAATATCCGATCTATTATGGAGAATGGGCTTTTTTGACGAATGGCGCCGGGAAGTCCGCTCTCGCTCACTGCCAATCGCTTCCGACCAATGGAACGCAGGCCACCCAGGTTGTAACCACCTTTCTGAACTATATGGCATCAGTTCACGCGAGTTGGACGGCCTGGGAATTCGCGCCCCATTACATGGTGCAGGATTACACTACTTTCGCGCCGACCACATTCCCGCCGACGCTCACCTGTGGTGATCAAAAAGCCGATGTCGGGATGGGGCAAACGATTCTGCAATGGTTAGACTCGAACGGGTAAGAGCAAATACATGCAATGGTTAGACTCGAACGGGTAAGAGCAAATACAATGGAACCGGGCAGTTGCCCGGTTCCATTGTATTTGCTCTTAGTCGTGCGGATGCTTTAGAGGCTAAAAGCATAGAGAAGGCCATCGCTCGCGCCGCAGTAGAGCCAACCATTGACGACGATAGGAGACGAGTAGGAAGGCCCGCCCATGCTATAGGTCCACAATACCGCGCCAGAAGTGGCATTTACCGCGTAGAGATTATCGTTAAAGGAAGCGATGTAGACGACGCCATTTGCCACGGCTGGCGAACTATACAGGCGCTTGCCGATAGATATCTTCCAAAGAATCCTTCCTGTTGCAGCATCGAGAGCAAAGAGGTTGCCGCTGATCGAGCCAATATATAACATGCCATTCGCGGCAACGGCCTGCGTGGAGATATCACCGGCGCTCTCGTGTGAGATCGGTGTTGACCAGACAAGCGAGCCATCGCTCTCATTCAGCGCGTAAACGCTGCCATTCTTGCTGCTGGCATAGACAAACTCGTTGGCGATGGTAATGCCGGAGCCGACATCATCATCTGGGCCATATTGAGGGACAGTGTATTGCCAGATCACCGCGCCAGTCGTTGCGTTGAAAGCGATCACAGCAGCAAAAGGATTGCCAACGCCGGTGATTATGGTATTGTCGCTGGTGTCTGCCGCGACCGCGCCCCAGACGCCCGCGTTGACGGTGTATTGCCAGTCAATCGCTCCTGTGAGTTCATCAAGCGCGATTAAAGCGCAGTTGTTATGATCGATATGCGAGGTTCCCAAATATATCGTGTTAAAGGCGACCGTCGGGAAGCCAACTGTTTCCCAGGGGAGAATTTCGCTCCAGCGCAACTGTCCTGTCTGGGCATCGAGGGCGTAGATAGGCGAGGGAATGCCCTCGTTGGAATGTCCAACAGTGCCGAAGAAAACCAGGTTGTTCGCAGGATCAACCAGAGGCGACGAATAACTGCGGAAGATGCATTCACAATCGAACTGCCACTGGAGTTGTCCGCTGGTCGCATTATAGGCATCAAGATTGCCATCCATAGATCCGATATAGACGAGGCCATTCGCGTAGACAGGGGAATCCTTGAGTCCTGTTTTTGTCTGAGCCGTCCATTCGAGTTGCAAATTCGCGACATTGCCTGCTCCCAGCAGATATTCATGGATATTTTCGCGGTGATGCGCGTTATCGAAGCCGAAATCGCCCCAGTTTGTGTCCGTAGCGATGGGCGTGGTGAAGGATAGGCCGCTTGTGCGACCGACGGCGATAAGACTATGAGAGCCAGGCGTAGCTAGCGCGGGAACAGTAATCGCCTGGTTAATATTGCCGTTCGCGTCGGCGGTGGCAGTAGCAAGCGCATTGTTTACAGTACTATCCCAATAAATATCTACCGCCTCGTTGGCCTGAAAGCCGCTGCCGGTGACAATCACCTGCTGACCTGGTGTCGCAGTGTCAGGACTGGCCGCGATACTATCGCTCAACGTGAAGGTGTTTTGCGTGATCGTCTGAGTTGCTGCACTCTGCACGGCTACCTGATAGGAGCCAGGCGCGGTATCAGGCGCTAAAAAGCTGGCTTGTATGCTGCCTGCTTTGTTCGCTGTGGTCTGCGCCACGGTTGTTCCTGTACCGGGACCATCATAGCCCCAGATAACATTGACTTTTTTATTTGGCGGATAACCTTGCCCAGTCACTGCTACGCTGACTCCGACCGGTCCGGATGTGACGCTTAAACTGGAGGCAAGAGCAAGCAGAGTAAACATCGTTGCAATAGAGATATGGCTGGATTGTCCCACGGCTTTGACAGAATAAACGCCGGGTGCGATGCCAGGAGGAACAATAATAGTCGTAGGGGCAAGATAGCCATAAGGAGTTGTGGGTAAAATGGTCAGTGGCGTTGTCCGATTATGCCAATAAATCGCCACATTTTCGCTGCCGGTAAAGCCAAAACCGCTGATAGTCACGGTTGAACGAGCCGCGCCGCTCACAGGAGCCAGCATAAAGGTTGGCTGATACAGGGTATAGGTGTAGGTGGCGATGGTATTGGTGGTCTGACCAACGGCTCCAACATTATAGTAGCCGGGATTTGTCGCTGGAATCGGCACTGTAACGGAGAACGATCCTGTAGCATTGGCTACCGCGCTTGCCAGGAATGTGCCTGTCCCAGCGCCATGATACTGCCAGTAGAGATTGACCGTCTCGCCCGCGCCAAAAGCATTGCCGTAGAAGGTGGTAACGGAATAAGGGCCGCCCGCCTGTGGGCGAATATACAATTGAGGATAGAGCGTATACGTACCTGTGCCAACCAGTCCCGATGTCTGACCGATTCCGGCAATGGTGTACGTCCCATAGGCAGACAGCACGCCATCAAAGATGGCGGAGAAGACACCTTTCGAGTCGGTGGTCGCCGTTGTCACTAAGGTTCCATCGTTTTGAGCGGTATAGTTCCAATACACGTTGACCGCTTCATGTGCGCCAAAGTGCCTCCCATGTACTGAAATAGGCGTCTGGTCGTCGCGGTTGCTATACGCTCCCGATGTCGGCGAGATAGCGAGTAGAGGACCAGCAGCATGAGCGGCGGGAAGAACCGAACGAACAAAGAACGCGCTTGC
This sequence comes from Ktedonobacteraceae bacterium, assembly GCA_035533955.1. GTDB lineage: Bacteria > Chloroflexota > Ktedonobacteria > Ktedonobacterales > Ktedonobacteraceae > CADDZH01. The sequence goes on from DATLSW010000043.1 coordinate 10,130, forward strand.
CAACGAAAGGACAAGAGCCAACAACATGCATCCAATTAGCCATCGCTTCATAATGAGACGACTAAATACGTTAGCAGCCTGAATTCTGGACATAGCTTTTAGGAATCCCTCTCTTCTTCACACTCATAGACAGCACTGGCAAGATTCGTCATGTCCAAAGATAGGCGAAGTATAGCATACTATGCACGAGTATACTGTTTCAAGATGGTAATGAACTGGTGAATATTTTCCTATTTGAGTTGTGAAACTTTCTGCATATGCTTGACAGGCCGAAGAGCCCCATCAATAGCATGATAAACGAGAGCAAGATATCAACCAGAAAGTTAACAAAAAACAACTGAAATAGGGATTTTGCCGCGCTATCTTAACCAGATTGGCAGCAGCCAGATTGCACGACCTATGATATAGTGGAAAAAAATATGTTTGAGGAGGAGTTCATGGAGGAAAACCTATCGACTATCCCACAAATGGTTGAGGAAGTGCGCGCTGGCAAGTTGCGGCGCCGCACACTGATCGCGGCGCTTGTGGCAATGGGGCTTTCCGCGGCTGGAATTGAGGCGATCATCGCGGCCATACGCTCAGCGCCCGCTCGCCCGACCGCAAAACCCGCCGCGCCGCAGGACCATCAGCAGCAACATCACTTGATTCAGCAGCACAATCAGCACCTGGCGAATCAGACGCAAGGCAATACTGACGGTCTGGAAAACGATTACGCGGAGAACGCGATAGTCGAAGACAGTATGCATGCCCATCCTTTTGTTGGGCGCGAAGCAATCATGTCGCGCAAGCGCGTCGGTTTGAATGCCATCCCCAACTTGCAGATCGATGTGACCAATCGTCTTGTGCAGCAGAATCAATTAACGGTGGAATGGGTCGCCAGGGGAATACACACGGGCAACTTCGCCGGTTTGCCCGCGTCTGGACGTTCGTTCACGATCCCAGGCGTCACCGTAGTTGTGCGCGAAAACGGCAAAATTATCCGCGAATCCATCTACTACGATACAGCGGAAGTCTACCGGCAACTTGGCGCGCAATAGGGTGCAGCGGGTGCGCGTGAGAAATTCCTGCCCCTACGCACTCGCCATCTTTGTTTAAGGGCCAAAGGCGTAGAGATAGCCATCCAGGTTGCCGTGGAAAAGCATCCCATTGACGATAGTGCCTGGCCCTTCAAAGTTGGCTTTCCTGTGCGTATCCTGGAAGGAAAATACCTGGTTCCCTGTTGCTGTATCAACGATAATGATCGACGAGCCAGCGCCCATTTCCACTAAGCCCGGCACAGCCATAACGCCGCCACGCGGATCAAAGCTGAGGCAATGCGACCAGAGCTTTGTCCCATCAGCGGGATTCAACGCGTATAACGAGCCTGGGCAGGTGGTTCCGTTGATCACGGCAGGGCTGCCCGCGACATAGAGGGCCGTACCATCCCAGGCGCTCGATGACGAACTTGGCCCTGGCGGCGTTCCCAGCCGCACCTGCCATAAAGGCCCGGCGCTGATAGCATTCTGCTCAAAGGCATAATAGAGACCATTCTTATTCGCAAGCCCAACCATTTGATAGAGCGTCCCTCCGATGGTCGCGGAAAAAAGTGTGGGTGAAGCGCCGAAGTCTCCATCAAGAATGCGCTGCCGCAGCGGCACTTGCCAGTAACCGACCAGGGCCAGATTCGAAGCCGCGACCTCTATCAGGGATTCCGCCATTGGCTCGGTAGTCGGACAATTTCCCTTCTCACCCACCGAAAAATAGAGCATCCCGGTCGTTTCGTTGATGGTGGGCGACGTCCAGACGCTTCCCCCCGTACAGCCCGCAGGAACGACATCAAAAGTGGACAATACCGTACCCGTGGAGGCGTCTATCTGAACTAGCTGGCTCTGTACTTTGCTACAGTCGTCATTTCCCGACACGCCAATATAGATGCTCCCGTTGTAATACGTTGGTGAGCTATAGAGAAAAGATTGAGGCGGCGTGCCAAGCTGAGTTTGCCAGATCACCGCGCCTGTATCGGCATTGAGCGCGTACAGGTCATTATTGCCGCCGCCGACAAAAACCACAGCCATTGTCGTGCCGTTTATCTGAACGTCATCGACTGTCGCCGTACTCAGCACGCCAATTGTCCCGTGCTTGCAATTGGAAGTTTGACCAAGATTGGCCGTCCAGAGATCTTGCCCGCTGGTAGGGTTCGTCGCGTGTTCCAGGCCATCCCACGAGCCCCAATACAGAATCCCATGCGCTTCGACTGGTTGCGTAGTGATCCCGTGACGCGCATGGCGCGACCAGTATATCTTCAAATTCCCTACCGTTGAGGGGGCAATGATGGTTTCCGCGCCATTAAAGCCGGTATGCTCATCATTGCCAAAAAATTGCGTCCAGTCGGCGGATTGAGCATGTACTACTGGCCTGGGAAAGAACAGCATCCCATTGAGCAGCGTTCCTGACGCGACGAAAAGGCACAACAACAGCAACACACAATGCCAGAAACGGTTCCCTCGTTGAACACCGCCTGACTTTTCCCGCGTAGAACTCATAGTCCCCTCTTATCCTCCCAAACCCACATTCCACATCTTCCACAAAGAGGAGATACTGGTGGTGAAAAAGTGTCCCGTCAGTTCCCCGCTGCCGACCCTCTCCAGCCAACGCCATTGTTGGATAGGTGGGTCAGAGGACGCCAACGCCCTATAGTCAGTATAATCACCAGGGACTAGAAGTTCAAGGGTGCAATAAATCTGGCCTCTACGATTTGAAGCGCGTGGTCAAATCCAGCCAGCCCGTGCTTTGCCGCTGGAACAGCAGCGCGTTTCCAGCCGAACTGATCGTGACAGCGCTGATGCTGTTGCCACCAATTTTCCACAAAATCGCGCCGCTGGCCGGATTGAGCGCGTACAAAAGCGGTTGAGCGCAGGGCGCCTGTTGCGAGAGACAGACGGCTGTCAGCAAAACGTGTCCAGTGTAAGCAAAGCCGCCAGGAAGCAGCGACAGGAACGATACCTGATTGGAGGACTGGAATGTCCAACGCGCCCCACCATTCTGTATATCAAGAGCAACCAGCGCCTGTGCCGGTTGGCTGCCCTCGACGCTATCGGTCAGCACGACGTATACCAGCTTGCCATCGCTCGCTACAACCACGTTTTGCACGCTGTCCAGTTGCTTCTGCGTCCAGAGTACCTGGCGCGTCGCGGCATCAATCGCCACAATTTGCCCGCCGCCATAGAACAAGAGCGTATTCCCAGCAGCAGTAAAACCGGAGTTCCCTGGCTGCCCGCTATACTGCTGCCCTGGATTGCTGATATCCCATTGCTCGTTCCCACTTGCTACATTCAGGGCATGATAGAGAACGGCACGCTCGATAATCAAGGTATTGCCAACCACCAGCATATGCGATTCTTCGGCCAACAATTCCTGGCTGCCATTTTCTGGGATAAGATGGCTCCATTGCAACTGTCCTTGCGCGGCATTGATGGCATAGATGCTGCCAGCGACTTGCCAGAAGACCGTAGAACCTGACAGCAGCAGGTGTCCCGCGTCCTGAAATGCGTCATTCGCCGAGGTTGGGCCAGCGACCGACCAGATCACGACTCCGCTATCCTGGCTGATGGCCTGGAGTACCACGACAGGCCGCGCGGCACTGGCACTGGAACCTGTCAGCACAGTAGCAACATAGACAGCGCGCTGATCTGCTCCCAGGATAGTTGCGACCGCTTGATCGCTCGCCTGCACCAGCGTTTTCTGCCAGATCACGGCTCCGGTAGCGCGCTTCACCTGGTATAGCGCGAGCGGACGCATCGGAGCGGCCCCGATGCCGGTGACCGGGGGAAGTTGCGCGCCAGCCACGACCAGCACAGAGCCAGGATGGGACGAGAGCGCGGGAACTGAGAAGGCATAAGGCGTGGTCAAGGTATGCCACTGTAGAGCGCCACTCAGGCTATAGGCAGCGAGTTGCTGGAGATGCTGGCTGGTAGTCACTGATAGCAGACTGCCCTGATCATCAGCAGCCAGGGGCAGCACAGGCGTTGTAATGGGCAATTGACCCGTTGCCGCGCCAGAAAGCGCGTCCACAGTGTAGAGGTTGTCGAAAGGCTGTTGCAGTTGGACATCTTCCAAAATGCCGCCAAGCAGCAGGACGATCAGCGGCACAAACAAGACAATGGCGAACAGAGGCAGCGAATAGCGCCGGAGACGGTTCAGTTGCCTGAGCGGATACACTGCGCGCACAAGAATCTGTTGGGAAATTTGCGCGCGGCGTCCTCGCGGTTTGCCAGTCGTCTCAGGAGCAGCGGCAAGCTTGATCGTCTCAGTCTCTGCAATGACCTGATGGCCGTTGGACGGCGCGCTGCTGGCTGACTTGCCATCCTGTTGCCGCATTTTGCCGTTGAGATTGGACGTGGCAAGTTTGACCGTCTCAGTCTCTGCAATGACCTGATGGCCGTTGGACGGCGCGCTGCTGGCTGGCTTGCCATCCTGTTGCCGCGTTTTGCCATTGAGATTGGACGCGGCAAGTTTGACCGTCTCAGTCTCTGCAATGACCTGATGGCCGTTAGACGGCGCGCTGCTGGCTGGCTTGCCATCCTGTTGCCGCATTTTGCCGTTGAGATTGGACGCGGCAAGTTTGACCGTCTCGCTCTCGGCAATATCTGGAAGCATGGGAGCAGCGGGGGCAACGTCTTCGGGCGTATGTCCGTTCTTTACCGGTTCAAGAATATGCTTACGCGGCCTGGATAGATGCCCGCGCTGTTTTTCCGGCAACGCTGACCGTGCTTCTGGTGTTTCAGACATTAACACTCTTTCAAACGTTTGCTACAGGGTGACACAATTTAAGATATTCCCCTGGCTTTATTTTATCATATCAGACCAGATAAATTGCAAAGAGGTTGACATATTCTATAAAAATCATACTAAATAAGAATGATCAGAGACGTTTGAAAAATGAGGGATGCTATGCACACGTTGAACCTGCATCAACTCGCGACCTTCCGGGTGGTGGCTAAGCACTGTAGCTTTGTGCGCGCCGCCGAGGAACTGCACTTTAGCCAGCCAGCGGTGTCTGCCCAGATTCGCCAGCTTGAGCAATCGCTCGGCGTCAAACTCTTTGACCAGATAGGGCGCAAAACGCACCTGACGCAGGCAGGCGAGGAACTCTACAACTATAGCCTGAAGATATTTTCGGTGATCGATGAAACGCTCGATACGCTCGATGCGCTGCGCAGCCCGCATTATGGCCGCTTGAGCGTGGGAGCGGATACCACAGTCGGCTCGTATGTGATTCCGGGTTGGTTGGGCCAATTCCACCAGATTTATCCCGAAGTGGACATCTCGCTGGAGGTACTGAACCGCGCCGCTTTGATCGATGCGCTGGTCAACAACCGTATCGATCTCGCCGTTATCGGCAACGTGCCTGATGATATCCCCGTCGTGATCGAGCCGTTTGCGCGCAACGAACTGGTACTGATCGCGTCCTCGTCGCACCGGCTGGCCGGGCTGCCGGAGATTCCCCTCGCGGAACTGGCAAAGGAGCATTTTCTGCTGCGCGAGGTTGGTTCTGGCACGCGCGCCGCGCTGGAAGGCGTGTTTCACGATGCCGCGCTGCCGCTGCTGATCAGCATGCAGGTGGGCAACAACAGCGCCATTAAGCAGGGCGTAGCGGCTGGCCTGGGCGTGGCGCTGATCTCGCGCGTCGCCCTCGATATGGAGCTAGAAACGAAACGCCTGGTGATTCTCGACGTGGAAGGTTTCCCCATTATACGCCAGTGGCGCATCGTGCATCTAAAAGAGAAAAATCTTTCGGCAACTACACGCGCCTTCAAATCATTCCTGATTCAGCACGCCGATAAACGCCTGCGCCGCACAAGCGCCAGCGGCTCATGAGGGTGATAACTCGATTCATAAAGTGTTGACATTCATAGGCGTTTGTGCTATTCTATCCCTATGAGATGAAGCGCTTATGCAAAAAAGATGGGCGTCAGCTACAAGACGGCTTTTCGTTGGTGGAAGTCTGGCAAGCTCAACGCCTATCAACTGGATACCGGTACCGTGATGATACGGGAACCAGCTCAACCACAAGAGGCGATGCAAATAGCCTTGTATGCGCGGGTCTCCTCTGCTGGACAAAAGGAAGACGTAGACCGTCAACTCCAGCGATTGAAAGATTACGCCGCCGCCAAAGGCTATCAGGTCTCCAAAGAAGTGCGAGAGATTGCGTCGGGACTCAATGACCAACGTCCGAAACTGGAAAAGCTGCTTGCCGATACCAATAGAGGCACCATTGTGGTTGAGAACCGCGATAGACTGACGCGCTTTGGCAGCCACTCCATTGAAACACTGCTAGAAGCACAAGGACGCCATGTTGAGGTGATTTTTCAGAGTGATACGGGCGATGAACTGGTTGACGACTTCGTGAGTGTGATTACCAGTATGGCCGCTCGTATCTACGGACGGAGACGCCCGCAAACGCTGTGCGGAGAAGATCAAGCAGTGTATTGAACAGGTGATGTAAGAAGAGGAAAGCGAAGGATGACCATCGTTGTACGCGGCTACAAAACAGAACTTGACCTCAAGAACGAGCAGCACACCTTGCTGCTGAAACACGCCGGCGCGGCGCGTTTTGCCTACAATTGGGGACTGGCTCGCAAGATCGCCGCGTACAAAGACGGAAAGAAACCGCCAACCGCCATTGACTTGCACAAAGAACTCAATGCCTTAAAGCAAACTGAGTATCCGTGGATGTATGAAGTGTCCAAATGCGCTCCCCAAGAGGCATTACGCGATCTCGACCGCGCTTATGCCAACTTCTTTCACAAGGTGAAAGCGAAGAAAACTGGCAAATACAAAGGCAAGCTCGGCTTTCCAAGGTTCAAGCAACGCAGCAAGGCCATTGGTTCGTTTCGCGTGACCGGTTCCATCAAGGCATTCTCTGATGCCGTTCAATTGCCGCGTATCGGCAACGTGCGCTTGCATGAGCATGACTACCTTCCGACTGATGCCAGGATACTGAGTGCGACCGTCTCAGAACAAGCGGGGCGGTGGTACGTCTCTCTTCAGGTGGAAGAAGAGCAAGAACAGCCTGTCATGACAGCTACAACCGCTATTGGTGTAGACCTCGGTATCAAAACGCTGGCTACCTGCTCGGATGGAACGATGTTTGAGAACCCACGCGCCTTGAAACACGCGCAGAAGAAACTCCGGCGTTTAGAGCGGCAAAAGTCCCGCCGCAAGAAAGGCAGCAAGCACCGCGCAAAGACACGGCAAGCCATAGCAAAAGTTCATGCCAGAATTACCCATATCCGCAAAGATGCAAGCCACAAACTGACATCCTATCTCTGCAAAAACCACGCTTTGGTAGCGATAGAAGACTTGCACGTGGCGGGTCTGCTCAAAAACCACTGCCTGGCGCAAGCCATAGCCGATAGCAATTTTGGCGAGATACGGCGGCAATTGGAGTACAAAGCAGCGTGGCACGATGTCCAGATTGTCACGATAGACCGCTTCTATCCCTCATCGAAAACGTGTTCAGCCTGTGGCTACGTCAAGTCTGAACTGCGGTTGAGTGAGCGCACCTTCATCTGTGAGGAATGCGGAACGGTACTGGATCGTGATCTCAACGCCGCGATCAATCTGAGGAATGAAGCAGTATGTACCGCCAGTTCGGCGGGAACTTACGCCTGTGGAGCGGGCGGCTCTGGCTCTCTGGCAACAGAGAGTGAAACTGCCCGCGTTGAAGCAGGAACCAACCCGCATTTGGGCCTGTCCTAAATGTCTACGTATTGGAGAACGGACAACATGGATAATGTTACTGATGCCGATAAGCAATTGATGATCGCGGAAGTGCGCCGCTTTGTGGATCGGGAAGTGATCCCTGCCGCGCATGACCTTGAACGGAACGATACGTATCCGCAGGCGCTGGTCGATGATCTCAGGCAGATGGGCATCTTTAGCGCGACGATTCCCGAAGCTTATGGCGGCCTGGGCCTGGATTTCGTGACCTACACGCGCATCGTAGAAGAACTCGCGCGCGGCTGGATGAGCCTGGCCGGCATCGTGAATACGCACGTCCTCGTCGCCTATATGATCGCCGCCTTCGGCACAGAGGAGCAGCGCCAGCGGTATCTGCCGGTGATGGCCGATGGCGAGCGGCGCGGCGGTCTGTGCATCTCCGAAGCCAACGCGGGCAGCGACGTGCAGGCGATCACCATGACGGCGCGGCGACTAGACGATACATACATCCTCAACGGCGCGAAACTATGGGTGACGAACGGCGTTCACGCCAGCATCTTTGCTGTGCTGGCCCGCAGCGACCTGGCGGCACGCCCGCCGCATCGCGGCATGAGCGTCTTTCTCGTCGAGAAAGGTACGCCGGGCCTGAACGTTGGCCGCACGTTTGACAAGCTGGGCTACAAAGGCGTCGATACGGCGGAACTGGTCTTCGATGGCGTGTCTGTACCGGCGGCGAATCTGCTCGGCGGCACGGAGGGCCAGGGCTTCAAGCAGGCCATGAGCGGCCTGGAAGTGGGACGCATCAACGTGGCCGCGCGCGCGGTGGGTATCGCCCAGGCAGCCTTCGATGACGCCATCGCCTATGCCCAACAACGCGTGACTTTCGGTAAACCCATCGCGCAGCACCAGGCCATTCAACTGAAGCTGGCGGACATGGCGACGAAGATTGAGGCGGCGCGCCTCCTGCTGCAAAAGGCGGCGCAAAAGAAGGATCGCGGCGAACGCTGCGACCTGGAGGCGGGTATGGCGAAGCTCTTTGCCTCGGAGATGTGCCAGGAAGTGACGCTCGACGCGCTGCGCATTCATGGAGGCTTCGGCTATACGAAAGATTTTAACGTGGAACGCTACTACCGCGACGCGCCCTTCATGCTCGTCGGCGAGGGAACCAGCGAGATCCAACGGCTGGTGATCGCTCGTCAGTTGTTGCAGAGGTATGAATCTGGCTCGTCCTCAAACGAGGGATAAAACTCGCCAAAAAGGGGATTGACAAGTGGCGCAGTTTCATATAGAATTGTGTCCGTAATCCTCTAGAGCCACGAACGAAGAGACTTGCCCTCGTGGCGGAATGGTATACGCAGCAGGTTGAGGGCCTGTGTCCAATTGGACGTGGTGGTTCGACTCCACTCGAGGGCACCAATGTTGTAGCAGATGAGGACACTCGTCGAGAGTGTCCCCATTTCTCTGTTTTCCACCATCTTTTATGGGCGACTAGCTCAGTTGGTAGAGCGCCTGCTTTACACGCAGGATGTCAGGGGTTCGAGTCCCTTGTCGCCCACTCCTTTATACCTTTCACTGTCGCAAGAATGCCGGATTCCAGAAAAATGGAGCGTGATCGAGATGGACATAACATTCCAGCAAACGGTAGAAGCATATCTCGACGCCATCAAAAACCGAGACCTGCAACAACTACTGACGGCGATTGCTTTTGACGAAGATATTGACGTGATCTTATTCAACGGGACACACTTCAAAGGACGCGCTCTCGTCGCCAACCTGCACAGCGCCTGGTTCGCCGACTCCGACTGGAAGTTAGAAGCGCAGATTGTGCGGACTGTCGAGACGCCAGAGATGGCCTATGCCTTCATCCTCGCCGATTATAGCGACGAGAAGCTCGGAGATACGCCCTACAAAGAGCAACAATACGTCACTCTTGTCTTTCGCAAGCAAAACGGCCGCTGGTATCTCACGCACGATCAAACCACCGTCGCATCCTGATTAGAGGACAATGAGCAATGAGCGACGACGAAGACGCACGCAGGCCAATAGAGCGAACGCAGCCAACGCCATACGCGGATGACAACTATATCGGCGTACCACCACCACCGCCGTCACGAAAGCGAAACGGATGGATACTCGTCTCATGTATACTATTCATTCTTCTGGTGGGGCAGACTGCTTTTGGAAGCTGGTGGGAATCATCGCACAAGCCTGCCACTGTGGTAAAAACTGTAGTTAGAACTGTAGTACGTACCGTCATAAAAACGCCGCAGATTTCTGATGCATATATTCAACGGCTGTCTTCACCAAGCGAGGCCATCTTTCTGAATGCATTCTCAGATGCATTGACGGAAGAGGATGTGACACATATTCAGCAATATACAGCTACTGCAACCTTCGAGGAAATCTGTTCAACATGTATGCCAACTGCCGTGACCTATGGATGGCAGGAAACGAAGACTGAAATTACTGCGGATAGCGTTGAATTTTCGTTTCCGCATGACGCGAACCTTGCGACTCCGCCGCCTTATGGGTCCTGCCCAACGTTTGCTGTCAACCAGTATACGAACGCAGGTCAGGTATGCATTGAGAACAAGATGGTCGAAGTATGGGGCAGCGGCCCGTCTTCTCTTAATCTTTCGCATTATCAGGACGAGTATTTTGGCTTTAGCTGCGTTAGCTACGGCGGTTCTGGTTGTGCCTGGGAATGGACGAGCGTAACGGTATGAACACTCTTTATTCCTCCTCTTGCCCATCGTCAGGTAACACGTCCACCAGATCGTTAAGAGTGACCTTCAACGCTCTTGCCACACGAAGTAAGGTCAGAAGCGAGGGGTTGTAGGTCGAAGGCTCATTGTAGAGCCGCGATGTAGTTGCTTTGTCTAAATCTGCCCTCCTGGAGAGCCGACCCATCGTCATCTTTTTTGCATCGGCAACTTCTTTGACTTTTAGCTTGTATTTCACGATAATGTCCTATGTTTTTGCCAATTTTACGAGTATTCTACTCTTGACAACAGGAAGCAAAGATCCAAACCGATCATGCTTCCTCATCTGGCACAGTTTCAACAAGCAGTGACACGTCAACACCGAGGGCTTTGGCGTATTTGTCGAGGGTGGCCGTGTTCACAATACCGATTGGGCGTCTCAAGACTCGCTGGACATTTTTCACATCGATGCCGGTGAGGCGGCATAGTTTGCGCTGGCTCATCCCCTGAGCTTGCATCACTTCTTTGATTTTCAATCGTGTGGTCATGCTCTATCCCTGGTCTCCGGTCTCTTTAATCTATGGTATACTACGCCATAGTGGGTTTCCTTGAATGAAAGGTTGGCTGATATGACACAAACATCTGATAGAATTCCAGCAGTTGTTCCGGCGAACAATGTTCCAGGGCCGAAACAGGGATACTGGACATATGACGACTATGCAGCTCTTCCAGATGACGGAAACCGCTACGAAATTTTTGATGGAGTGCTTTATATGTCGCCGTCTCCCAGCTGGTCCCACCAGGAGATTGTTTTTGAAATTGCTTCACATTTGCGAAACTATTTTCGAGCAACAGGGAGAGGCGGTGTCTTCGTTTCTCCGCTGGATGTTGAACTGGCTCCCGATACTAACCTTCAACCTGACGTTGTTGTCTTACTCAAAGAAAGCGGCAATAAACTGCAAAAGCATCATATTGTCGGAGCGCCCGACCTGACTATTGAAGTTGTCTCACCCAACAGTCAGACGCACGATCGATTCAGGAAAATAATCGCCTATGCTGGCGCAGGCATTCCAGAATACTGGATTGTTGATCCCTATTCATGTACTGTCGAGTTATTACAATTAGAGCATGGCGAATACCAATCACAGGGCATCTTTCGTGGAAAGGCAACTCTTCCTTCGGTGATTGTGCCAGGATTCACGGTACATGTTGAGGAGTTTTTCGTCTCAGCCTGGAAATAAGCTAAATCGGGGATAGGCGTTAAGCGCGTCTTCTGGGTAGCGAGCCGTGACCATGTTGCCGTCCTCGACGACGAACGGTCTTCTGATGCTGCCGCCTTCGCGAAAGTCGCTTTTCCCTTTGAGGGCAGCGGCTACTTCGTCCTGGACATACGCGGGATAGGTAC
>DATLSW010000044.1:0-8379 GCA_035533955.1 Ktedonobacteraceae bacterium
GGCTTTGCCCAGCACCGTGCCGACTTTGCCGATCATGCCCGGCTCGTCGTAGTTGCGGCAGAAGAGGATGTAGCCCTCCGGCACGAACTCCGTCCAGTAACGCCCGACGCGCACCACGCGCGGCTCGCCATGCATGACCGTACCGCTCAGCGCCTCGACATACTCGTCGCCGGAGCCGGGCTTGCCCGCGAAAGACGAGGCGTGGCAGTTCGCGCCAATCACGCGCAAGGTGACAAGATTGGCGAATTCCGTTGGCTGCGTGCTTTTCTGCTCAATGATCTCCAGACCCCACTGTTTCGCCAGCAGAGGCGCGTTGATCAAATTGACGTGCGCGTCCGAGATCGACTCCAGCAAACCTTTGACCAGCGCGGCCTGCAAGGGGCGCAGGTCATAGCTTGCGATGTCGCCGCTGCACGAGAACTCGATCTTGTTGAGCGGCCCCGGTTGCAACTGTGTATACAGGCGGCCCATCTGCTCGACCAGCGCCATGTAGGGCTGCAAAAATTTAAGCGTTTCCGGCAAGATGAGCGGCGCGTTGACGGCGGCGCGCGGGAAACCGCCGCGCAAGACCGAGACGATCTGTTCCGCCACGTCGGTAGCAACTCCTACCTGCGCCTCTTCGGTTGAAGCGCCCAGATGCGGCGTGGCGATGACGCGCTCGTGGGCCAGCAGTTGCTTTAGCACAGCGTCATCGCGGATCGGTTCCTGGCTGAAGACGTCGAGCGCGGCCCCGGCCAGCCGGTTCTCGTTGAGCGCGTGTAGCAGCGCCTCTTCCTCGATCAGGCCACCGCGCGCGCAATTGATCAGGCGCGCCGTCGGCTTCATCAGTTGCAGTTCGCGCGCGCCGATGAGACCGCGCGTCCCTTGCGGGCCGGTCGTCAAGGATGTGTGCAGGGTTACGAAGTCAGCTTGCGCCAGCAGGTCGTCCAGACTGAGCATGGTCACACCCAGTTTGCGCGCGTGATCGGGACTGACGTAGGGATCGAAAGCAATGATCTGCATCTCTAATCCCTGCGCGCGCTTCGCCACTTCCGTGCCGACTTTGCCCAGGCCGACCACGCCCAGCGTCTTGTTGCGCACCTCGATGCCCATAAAGCGACCGCGTTCCCACTTGCCAGCTTTGACGCTGCTATTGGCAGTGGGGATATGGCGGGCTAAGGCCATCAACAGTGCGATGGTATGCTCCGCTGCCGCGATGATGTTGCCGGTGGGCGAGTTGACGACCATGATGCCCTGGCGCGTGGCGGCCTCGACATCGATGTTGTCCACGCCCACGCCAGCGCGTCCGACGATTTTGAGTTGCGCCGCCGCCGATAGGATATCGGCAGTCACGCGCGTCTCGCTGCGCACGATCAGCGCCTGGTAATTGCCAATGATCGCCTTCAACTGCTCCGGGCTGAGTCCCGGTCGCTCATCAATTGCCGCGTCCGGCAGTTGCTCGCGCAAGAAATCAACGCCTTCCCGCGCGACGCGGTCGGTGATCAGAATGTTGATCGTGGCCGCCTCTTCACCTGTTGCTTCTCTCATCGATCACTTCCCCTGAAAACCGAACTCGCGCAAGCGCGTTTCCAACGCATCCATAGCCTCGACCAGCTCAATTTCTTCAAAGTAGCCCAGGTGGCCGACACGGATAATCTTGCCGTCCAGGTGTTCCTGGCCGCCCGCGAAGACGACATGATCTTGCTCGCGCAGGACTTTGAGCAGCGCTTTGGTATCGATGCCTTCGGGCATCAGCACAGCCGTCACCGTGTTGGAGGCATAGTCGTGATCAGCGAGCAATTGCAGGCCCATCGCTTTGGCGCGCCAGCGCACGTAATTGCCAATGCGGCGGTGACGCTCGAAGATGGCCTCGCGCCCCTCGTCAAGCATCTTTTCCAGCGCGAGGTCAAGCGCATAGAAGAGCGAGACAGGCGGCGTCGTAGGATGCTGCCCAGCCTCAAATCTCTTGAGCGTCGTGGCCCAATCGAAGTAGAAACGCGGCAGTTTCGCCGTCTTGTTGGCGGCCAGGGCGCGCGGGCCGGGGGCGATCATCATCAACCCTGGTGGAATCATCCAGCCCTTTTGCGATCCGGTAAAGACGACATCAAGATCCCAGGCGTCCATCTCCAACGGCACGCAGCCCAGCGAACTGACGGCATCGACTGCAATCAGCGTATCCGGGGCCACGCCGCGAATGACGCGCGCCAGCGTCTCGATATCGTTCATCACGCCGGTGGAGGTTTCATTGTGGGTCACGAGAACACCCTTAAAGGACGAGAGGGACGTGAGACGGTCCGCAACTACCTGCGGGTCGGCGGCCTGTCCCCAGGGAAATTCGATACGGGTCACGTTCAGCCCATAGGTCTCGGCGATTTTGGCAAGGCGATTGCCGAACGCGCCAATAGAGATGGCTGCGACGTGATCGCCGGGCGAGAAGAGATTCGCCACGGCTGACTCCTGCCCGCCTGTTCCAGAGGCGGGATAGGTCAGCACAGGCGCTACCGTCTGGAAAAAATATTGCAAGCGCGCGGTGACGCGATGCATGATCGCGGCAAACTCTGGCCCGCGATGGTTGATCATAGGACGGGCCATTTCCGCCAGAATCTCAGGCGGAACGGTGGTTGGGCCAGGGATACGCAAATTTTGCGCTGGGATCGGGGTGCGCGGCGCCACTTCTGGGACAGGAATTGCTTTGCTTTCTCGAATCGTCATGCTCTCTCCATCTATGCCGGGGAATCCGGCCTGTACTGTGTTTACATACCAATTGAAACGACTTTGTCCCCTTGCAAAAAAACGAGCGGCGAACAACTTCTTTGTTATGTGCCGCGCCGCTTGATAACTCTATGACAAAGTATATCACTTAATTGTAGTCTTGTCACCTTGCCCGGACTCGCACCACTCGCCGCGAGTTTTACGCCTGAGACGCACTATTAGCGTAACCATGCGCATCATTTCTTATATTATCAGGAACAATCAGCAAATTTGTCCACCAAAAACACTGGACGATTCGGCCAAAAGTATGTACAATAGTGTCTATATACACAACATACATAAGCGCCCCACCGTATGAGTAATTGTCACATGCGACGAGCATGGGGACGGTGAAGCTATGTATATTTGTTTGGTATCTATTGTTAAACAGTTCAGCAGGAGGTCGGCATGTCTTCAACTCATACGCATCATAAAACGAGCCTGGGCGATCCAGCAAGCGGCGAGAATACGGAGCAGGCGCAACAGGAGAATAGCGAACTGCGCGCGGCTTTGGAGGCCAGCCGCCAGGAAAATATTCTGCTCAACGATGTGATTTCAACCATCGGCTCGACTCTGAAACTGGATGAGGTTCTCAAACACCTGGTGGATATTATTGTGCGCGCCATCTCTTGCCAGTCAGCGTTTATTTACCTGTACAACAAAGAAAAAGAACGCCTCATCCTCGCCAGCACCAGTGAGCAGTACCAGCACATGGCTGGCAAAATCGAAATGAGTCTGGGTGAGGGCATCATCGGTTGGGTCGGCCTGACACTCAAGCCGGTCATTCTCAAGGACGAGGCCATGCGCGATCCGCGTTTCCGCTATTTCCCCGATCTTGAGGAGGAGAAGTTTCAATCGACGATGACCGTGCCGATCATCGGCAAAGATCGCAACTTGATCGGCGTTATCGCTATGCAGGCTGAGCCGCCACACGAATTTAGCGAACATCATCAGACGTTCGTCATCAATACCGCCGCGCTGGTTGCCTCGGCCATCGAGAATGCGCAGCTCTATGAAAACACGCAGCGCAAACTGAGCATTCTGACCTCACTCGCCGTGCTGAGCCAGACCATCAGTTCCGGCCTCTATCTTGACGATATGCTGCGCTCGCTGGCTACCATGACCGTGCAGATCATGGAAGTCGATCTCTGCGTCGTCATGCTGATCGATCAGACGCGCGGTCGCCTGGCCGTGCGCGCGTCTTCGCCCAGCCTGAACGACCGCGCGCTAAATGTCCAGCCGATTGATGTTGACCGGCAAATATGGGAGAAGTTACGCGAGACGAGGGAAACGTCGCTACAGCGGGACGGCACTCGTGATCAGCTTCCTGAGAACGCCAGCGTGCTTGAACGCTTGAATCCGCTCAAGGACACACAGTTCAAATCGCTGCTCTCCGCTCCACTCATCGCGGGCGCGGAACACCTGGGCCTGATCAACTGCTATGCCAGCAAAACGCGCCGCTATACCGCCGAAGATCACACCTTGCTGACGACTGTAGCCAACCAGGCCGCGATGGCAATCAAAAATAGCCACCTGGTCGATATGCTGGCGCAGAAGAACCTGGTGAAGGGCTTCCTGGACGATCTGATGTTCGGAACGTATGATTCAGAAGATTCGCTGCGCCAGCGTGCTAACTTCCTCGGCTGCGATCTCAGCAAGCCGCATGTCGTGGCAATGATCGAGATTGCTAAAATCGACGATCCGGCCGCCGAGAAGAATGGAGGCCCGCCGAACGGGAGCAGCGCCCCTCTGTCTGCGGATGGGCCGATCGAAGACGATCGTATGGCGATGCATAAGCGCATTAGCGGACTTGTAAGACGACGCATTCAGGATAATTTCCCCGGCTCAATGCTGCACGAACACGAGAACCTGATGACGTGCATCATCTGCCTGAGTAAAGACCCCACAGGCACGCGCTTAAAAACGTGGCTGCGCGATCTGGCGCGCCAGATACGCAGTGAGCAAAATGCGCGCTTATCCATCGGCATCGGGAACATCTGCCAGGGAATCGTGGAATACCGCCGTGGCTTCGCGGAGGCCAATGAGGCGCTGCACATGGGGCAAAGCCTGAATCACGACGGAGGACTGACCCACTTCAACGATCTGGGCGTCTATCGCTACCTTTATAAGATCGCGCGCATGGACGACCTGCGCGATATGTATCAGGAGCAAGTGGCGCACATCGCCACTTATGATCGGCGCAAGGGAACGGACCTGCTCGATACGCTGGAAACCTACCTGGAATGCGCGGGCAACCTCACGAAAACATCGTCGAAGCTCTTTGTGCATCGCAATACTCTGATCCAGCGCCTGGAACGCCTGCAATCGCTCTGCGACATTGATCTCCAGGAGCGCGCCAACTGGCTGACGCTGCAAGTGGCGATCAAAGTGTTCAAACTGCGCGCGCATAATACCTAAGGCAAATTCCAGATACAAAAATATCCTGCTGTCCGCGAACGGCAGGATATTTTTGTATCTGGCGAGGATTAGAGCATCGCCGCGAAGCTTGGCTCGGCTGTCTCCTCTTCGATATTTTCAGTAGAGGCATCGACTTGCTTGCGTTTGCCGCGCACCTCGATCTCTTTCAGGAAGAGAACTGCCACAACCCCCAGAATACTGGCGATCAGGCTAAAGACAAACACGTCCTGCAACCCCTGCGCCAGGCCGGTCTTGACGGCTTCCAGCGCCGCGTTCAGAAGCGCGATGCCTTGCGGCCCTTGCTGCGCCGCTTTGGCATGTACCTGCGTCAGAGCACCAGGCGAGAGCAGGATTTGCGGATTGTTAAACAACGACGCGAACTGCGATAGCAGTGTAGCCTTCAGCGCTGCCGGCAACGGGAAGCCCGCCAGCGATTGGCCCAATTTGCTTGTGAACGCGGGCAGGTACGCCGAGTTCATGACCGATCCCATGGCGGCCAGGGCAATCGTACCACCGATGGAGCGGAAAAAGGTCAACGCGGATGTCGTCTCACCAATGCGCCTGGGCAGCGCGTTCTGCACAATCAGCGTGTAGAGGGACATGCCAAAGCCGAGGCCAACGCCAAGCACCAGCATCGCCCACACGACATCGGTATTGGTCGAGTTGACATTCAGGCGCACCAGCATGTACATTCCAGCAACAGTTACCACTGTACCCATGATAGCAAGCCATTTATATTTGCCAAAGCGTGAAACGAGCAGACCGGAAACAATGCTACCGGCAACCAGAGTCAGCATCAATGGCGTGAGAACCAGACCGCTGTTGCTGACAGAAGCGCCGACAACTCCCTGCACGAAGAGCGGGATGAAGAACACGCAACCAAACAGAGCCATACCAAAGATGAACGTGACTATCGACGACACGGTGAAGATGCTGTTCTTGAACAAATTCGGATTGATGATCGGTTGACCACCGTGTCGGGCCAGCCATGCTTCGTAGAGGATGAACGACACAAAGCCAACCAGCGAGACGGCGAACAGACTGATGATCTGCGCCGACAACCAGGCATATTGTCCGCCCGCCCAGGTGAATCCGAGCAATAGCGGCACTGTCCCTATCACAAGCAACATCGCGCCGATATAGTCAATAGCAGACTTTGCGCCTCTGCCGCGCAGCGTCGGCATGAGGAACAACAATACAAAGAACGCGACGATGCCAATAGGCACGTTGACATAGAATATCCAGCGCCAGGACGAATACTGGGTGATCCACCCGCCGGCTAGTGGGCCAATAACCGCGGCAATACCAAACACCCCACCGGTTACACCCTGCCACTTGCCACGCTCGCGCGGGCTGAACAGGTCGCCAACGACGGCTATCGCGATAGGCAGCAGCGCGGCGGCCCCAATACCCTGAAAAGCACGGAAGGCAATCAATTCGGTCATCGACTGTGCCGCGCCAGACAGCGCCGAACCTGCGAGAAAGATGACCAGACCGAACAAGAATATTCCTTTACGACCAAACTGGTCGGACAGTTTCCCATAGATTGGCACCATCACCGTCGATGTCAGCAGATACGCCGTTGTGACCCAGGTGTATTCATTAAAGCCATGCAGATCGGCGATCACGCGCGGCATTGCTGTACCAACGATGGTCTGGTCGAGCGATCCCAGCAACATCACCAGGAGAACACCCAACATAGTCAAAAGCGTATCGCGGCGTGAGTAACGCGGCTGCTCCCAATCCTGGTCAGCAGCCGCGTTCTGGCTTGCCGTGGTAACTACTTCAGAACTCGACACACTCATTTCGATACTCCTTCATTCTCTCGCTCTCTCGCAGCTATTCCCTTAAAGTACAGTCGGCTCAGGTGCTTCACCAGTTCAGCAGGCGCGATCTGATCTTCGGCAACCAGGCGATCATAGCTCTTCGGCGTTAATAGGCTGAAAAACGTATTACGCATAACAGGGGTTGGGATGGTCGAATCGAATTCGCCCGCCGCCTTCCCCTCGTCCAGCAGCGCGGCAACGCGGTCCGTGAGTTGACGCCAGGACTCTTGCATACAGCCCGTCATGCGTTTGTCCTCGAACAGTTTCCGTAGCTCCGCGCTGTTATAAATCATGTATAAGGTTTGAATTCGTTTATTGAAAAATTCGCCATAGATGAACTGCAAAACAGCCTCCAACCTTGCGCGCGGCGTTGGCTGATCAGCTATCGCCGTTTCGATCGTCTCTAGAAGTTGGCGGATATCGCGCTCAAACAGCGTAATCAGCAGATCCTCTTTGCTTGGGAAATGGAGATAGACTGTCCCTTTAGCGATACCTACACGCACCGCGATTTCGTCCATCGACATTTCGTGAAAGCCCTTTTCTACCAGCACATCTTGAGCAGCCTGGAGAATGAGAGTTTCACGCTCCTGCCTCTGCCGTTCTTTCCATGTTAAGGTATGGGGAGAAGTTGCAGTTGACTTCATTGTCGTCTTCCTTTCCGCAAGATTACTGACCATTCAGGTATTCTATGACTACCTACAACAAATATGACCATGCGTTTATTTCATGACTCATTAGTCATTATTTTAACACGCCGTCATGGAACTGTCAAGAGGATCAAAAATGCGCGACGATAAAAAACTGGTGGAACAGCACTTCAACATAGCCCTCGCGTTTGATAAGCCGATCTATTTCCGCCAATTTGTCGAGGTACTTCTTGACAGAAAAATCGGGAATTTCCCACGGGATAGCTTTGAGATAGTAAACAATCGCGCCCACATCGTAATAGCGGGTGGGATAAATCTCTTCTTGCTGCTCGATGATCCGCCACCCGGCATCCTGTAACTCATGCACGGCATAGTCCAGGTTCCAGGCATGTTTTTGCTTTGCTCCTGGATAGAACATGTCTTTTGGGGCGTAATCCAGCAGTTCGTGCAAGCGGCGATTGGTTTGATCGCCGACCTGCTGCGTGATGAAGCGCTGGCCGGGTTTGAGGATACGCTGCACTTCGCGCGGCGCGTAGCTGGCATGGCGATTGATGATGAGATCAAACTGCGCATCCGCGAACGGCAGATGGTCATCATCATCGATCTCATAAACGGTTACGCCGAGCGGCGCGAGGCGCTGGCGAGCTACCAACACGTTGGGCGCATAGCCCTCGGTGACACACGTTCTGGGCGGCAAGGGCTGCATCGCGGCCAGACGCTCGCCGCCGCCTGTACCCATGTCGAGCATGGATTCAGCG
>DATLSW010000045.1:0-6696 GCA_035533955.1 Ktedonobacteraceae bacterium
CCACCCGCTCGGCTGTAGCGGCGCGCGCCTCGTGACGACGCTGCTCTATGAACTGGAACGGCGCGGCGGCAGGTACGGACTCGCCACCATGTGCATCGGCGTCGGCCAGGGCATCGCCACGATTATCGAACGACTGTAGGGAACGTGGTACAAAGGACAATACTATCATGCCAGACACAGCATTGAACGCGCCGCAGTTCGGCCTCAATATCGATCCCTCGACCGATCGCCTATCGCTGGCCTACAAGCTGGCGCAGATCGCGGACGAGACCAGTTACGACTTCATCAGCATTCAGGATCATCCGTATAATGCCGGGTTTCTCGACACCTGGACATTGCAGACGGCGCTGGCTATGAAAACGCGGCGCGTCCGATTGATCACCAACGTGACGAGCCTGCCGCTGCGGCCCGCGCCCATGCTGGCGAAAATGGCCGCCTCGCTCGACGTCCTGAGCGACGGCAGGGTCGAAGTCGGCCTCGGCGCGGGGGCGTACTGGGATGGTATTGTCGCCTATGGCGCGGCGCGGCGCACGCCAGCAGAGGCCGTCACCGCCCTGGAAGAGGCGATCAACGTGATGCGCCTGTTCTGGCAGACGGACACTGGACAGCCTGCGACCTACAACGGCCAGTTCTACGCGGTGAACGGCGCGCAGGCCGGTCCCGCGCCCCTGCATCGCATCGGTATCTGGCTGGGCGCGCTGAAACCCCGAATGCTGCGCCTCACCGGTCGCCTCGCCGACGGCCTGCTCATCTCCAGTTCCTACATCCCGCCGGAAGCCGTGCCGCCCATCCAGCAGACCATCGACGATGCCGCCAGGGAAGCGGGACGCAATCCGCTCGCCATCCGCCGCGGCTACAACCTGATGGGCGTCATCCAGCGTCCTGGCGACCGCGCTCTGGCCGCGCGCCGTCCCGGCCTCATCATCGGCCCGCCGCAGCACTGGATCGACGAACTCACGCGCTACTACCACGACTTGCGCCTGGACACGTTCATCTTCTGGCCCCTCATGGGCAACGAGGAAGAGCAGGCGCGGGTGTTCGTGGAGGAAGTGGCGGCGGGGGTGAGGGAGAGCGTGGGAAAGTAGGGTAATTCACAGTTCAATTGTTCTATGATATACTGCCTCCAGAACGATTAGATTTGCTAATCGCCGTCAATTGAATGCAGCATAAGCAAGGTGTATGTTATGGCCGAAGCAAGCAAGCAAGAAGTTTTGCTTAGAGAAGCACGGGATGGACTGCGTAACATCGGCTATCAGGATGATTTGCTACGCGAAAGGTATCAATTTACCGATATACTGGCTGATGCGCAATCTTTGTGTGAAATCGATTTAGCAGCATTTGCCCAAGAACCTCCTTCTTATCGTAACTCTTGCATTGGGGTGGCCTTCCCACCCTATGATACTGCTGAAGCTATTTTGAAATACTGCTCACTCGGCGCTCCACAGATACTGGCGCTGCATCCTGAAACTGATAAAGTTGTCCGCTGGAAAATATCTGCAAATGGAAAGCCCATATTTCTGGAAAGCATCGAATCTTCCTATCTTCGTAGCGCGATTCAGTCACATAAAGCAGATTGGAATCCAGCCCAGATTTTGAGAGCAAAATCTATCCGTTTCACAGGTGAGACGGTTCAGTTAGATTTCTTTGATCTGGGGCTTGTTCCAACTCTCGAAAAACTCGTATTTGAGAAGTTGGACAGGCTTCTTCGCGATGTTCTCGCTGTGTGTAAGTCAACGTATGAAGAATATCACCATACATCTCTGGATTATCAGGCGCTCTATCGCCTGATTTTCCGGCTGATCGCTGCCAAACTGCTAGGCGATAGACAGTTTCCTGGGAACTGGCTTGATAGCAATGTGCAAGAGGTACTCAACGCAGTAGAGCATTTTTATTTCCAACATGATCCAGTCGGATATGTTCTCGAAGATATCCATGTACAGGAGATAGCCTGGCGAAAGATTCGCACAGCCTTTTCTCTCCAGAATCTTTCGGTTGAGGCTTTAGCTTATGTGTATGAGAATACGCTGGTAAGCCCAGAAACGCGTAAGCAATACGGTACTCATGCCACACCACCAGAGATAGCCGAATATATCGTGCAAAACATCCCGTTTGAAGAGCTTGCAAAAAACGAGCGCCATGTATTCGAGCCATTTTGCGGACATGCACCATTTCTAACGGCGGCGCTTGGACGGCTACGAACACTGTTACCCCCGGAAATATCAACAGAGCAGAGACATACCTACCTGGTGGAAATGTTATCAGGCATGGAGATAGATGTCTTTGCTTGCGAAATCGCACGCTGTTCACTTATACTCGCCGATTATCCAAATCCTAACGGCTGGCGTATTGAGAATGCTGGCGTTTTCATATCACCTGATTTAGATAGCCACTTAGCTCAAGCACAGATAGTACTCTGCAACCCGCCATTCGAAGATTTTACTCCTGGCGATCGAGAAACAAACCGATCTATTCGTGCTGCAAACAAAACCGTTGAAATATTGCGTAGAGTGCTGCAACACCCCCCTAAAATGCTTGGTTTCGTTTTGCCCCGCGTTTTTGCCGATGGGCAAAGCTACCGCGAAGTGAGGAAACACATTGCTTCTCTCTATGGAAATATTACGCTAGTTGAATTGCCTGACAATGCCTTCAACTATTCTGATGCTGAGACAGTACTTTTAGTTGCTCATGGACACAGCGCTGCTCAACGCACCTGGTATTCTATCACCGTCAATAAGAAAGACTATCAGCGATTTCTCCAGACTGGTGAACCTACTTCTCGTGTGAATGTACCAACGGATTTTACAGAAGGAGGAACAAAGCTTTGGTATGGCCGTCTACAACCCGTCTGGGACGCATTATCTCGTCTACCTCATTTAGGAGACTTTGCAGAGATTCATCGAGGGATTGAGTACAATGCATCTCTAGCTCAATATGAACTAGAGCTTTTTTCTGATAATCCACGACAAGGTTTTGCAAGAGGATTGCATAATGTAACAGACGAATTTGAGCCATATATCTCAACAAACTTTATTTATCTCGATACCGATCCTCGGAAAATGCGTGGAAAAGCATATCTACGTCCCTGGTCAAAACCAAAAGTCATAGCTAATGCAGCGCGTCTCAGTAGAGGTCCGTGGACTATCGCTGCAATCGTCGATGAGCAAGGATTGGTATGTTACCAACGATTCCACGGCATTTGGTCGAAAAGAGAAATTCCTCTTGAGGTCATTACCGCACTGTTGAATAGCTCTGTTGCCAATGCTTTTCTCACTACACATCGTACATCACGAGATAATAAGATAGAAACAATCAAACAGATTCCGATCCCTGCCTTGAATAATGCCCAATTACATCGTTTTCGCGCACTCGTTCGTGAGTACATGTTTTACCGGCAGCAATGGCAAACAGAACAAGATAATGCTGAATATTTAGAAGGTCGTTGTCGCGGTGTCCTGCGACAATTAGATGCAGAATTGCTGGCAGCATATGATCTGCCAATACATCTTGAACGCGAACTACTCAGGTACTTTGATGGATACAGAAGACCTGGGCCAGTGAACTTGATGCAAGTGCAGCCCTCTACTACCAAAAAACTGTATTCCGCGATTGTAAGAGTGGAAGACATTAAAGGTGAGAACGGGAACAAAGTCGTAGACGCTATAGTAGCAGGCTGGAATCCTTACGAAACCATTCATTTTCCTCTTGCTCTCTTGCCTGAAGACGTGCAAGAGAAACTGGAGTCAGATGTGCTGCTGCTTGCCAGAGTAAACATTGGGGCAAAAAAAGCTGAAGACCTCATCTTTGAGGATTTTGAATTGATATCAGAACCGGAGTCAGATGAGAGATTTGCCTGAACTGATTATTTTAGATGTTGGTCATGGCAATTGTGCTCTTATTCGAGACACAGAAGCTGTCACTATAATTGATTGTCCGCCAACAACTATTTTGCTCGAAACGCTTACACAATTGAATATCAACAGTATCGATCAGATATTGATCTCTCATGCTGATCTAGATCATGCCAGTGGTCTGCCCGCTCTTCTGGGCGAGATCGTTGTACACGAGGTCTATATCAATCCAGATGCGACAAAGAAAAATAAGGCTTGGAGGGAGATTCGTGCGGCCTTAACATTAGCGGAAATGAAAGGGACCGTGGTTCATACCTCACTGACATCAGCCTTATCCAGGAAAATCAGGTCAGGAACAGTGGAGATAGAAATTCTCGCTCCCTCTTCCGCAGTAGCATTAGGGGGCGCAGGTGGAGAAGATCTAGAAGGTCGTTCTTTGACTTCTAATGCCATGTCGGTAGTAATCAGGCTTATACATGATGATTCCAGAGTAGCTCTTTTGCCTGGAGACGTGGATGACGTAGGGCTGGATAATCTGTTAAGAACGCAAAGAAATATAGAAGCGCAGATTTTAGTCTTTCCACATCATGGCGGAAAAGCAAGAACCATAAGCGATAAGGTCTTTGCTCAAAAATTATGCGAGTTGGTAAAACCGAGCCTGGTGCTATTTTCGATGGGTCGGAATCGATTTGATAATCCTAGAGAGCATATCATGCAGGGAGTTGTATCTACCGTTCCCGACGCACATATTATGTGTACTCAATTGTCCGAAAAGTGCGCTGCTGAACTTCCAACTTCCAAAATTGCCCATTTTGCTAATCTACCCGCTCACGGCTCCCGCGGCTCAAACACTTGTTGTTGCGGCGGTAGTATTTCTATTCAGATAAATGGTAAGCAGACGACCTATCTTCCTCCGCTTGACTTACATCGGCAATTTGTAATGAATAGGAATAATGTGCCTACACCGTTGTGTCTGAGGCATTTAGATAGGCAGGTGTAGTATTTCATCCCTCAACCCCCCAGCGCCAACGTCTCATACCGTCCCAGCAAATCGGCCGGATCGTCATAGATCGCGATGGCTCCGGCCAGGTCTTCATCCGACCAGCCGCCGCAGCGCAACGCGATGGTAGACACGCCGACTTTTTGCGCCGCTTCGATGTCATAGGCCGTGTCGCCCAGCATCACTGAAGAGTTGTGACTGCACCAGAAAAATCGAAAGAAACAGAAAAGCTCTCCAAACTCATCCTACAACTGACAGGCTGTTGTCACGCGCGGCGGCTATACTTGCAATAGAACAACAACCAGAGTAGCTTTTCCTGCAAGGAGGATGAGATGACATTCGAAATGATGCCGCGCGGCCCGTTCGACCTGGCAACGTCAAATCAGTACTTCGGCGGTTGGATTACATGTGGCCCCGCTCAAGCAAGTATCGCGATGGCTTTTCCAGTGGAAGGATGGTACGCGTCAGCCGCTGTCATACTGCGCCAGGACAAGGGAGGCGCGATCATGGGCGACGTTCACGGCGCGGGCAACGACGCGGAGAAGGCATGGCAGCAAGCTCTATCCGTTCTCTCGCTCGATTGTGACGGCGCGGGCTGGCCGGAAATTGGTCAGCGCGACCCGGTGATTGGCAATCTCCAGCACGTCCATCATTTCCTGCGCCCGGTTCTTTTCCATTCTCCCTACGAAGCGGCGGCGGCGTTCATCATCGGACACCGCATCTCGATCAAGCAGGGCAGAGCCATCCGCCAGGAGATGGCACAAGCGATCGGAGACAGCATACAGGCGGGCGAGACGACACTGTATGCTTTTCCGCGTCCCCAGGCGCTACTTGAACTTACCAGTTTCAAAGGGATAAACGCTGAAAAGATCGAGCGGCTGCACGGCATCGCCCTGTCCGCTCTCGACGGCCATCTAGATCGCGGTTGGCTGCGCTCGCTGCCGGTCGAGCAGGCTTTAACGACGCTGCGTTCGCTGCGCGGCGTCGGCCAGTTCTTCTCCCAGGGCATATTATTGCGCGGAGCAGGACTCGTAGACGACGTATCTGACGACGCGATGACGAAGGAAGCGGTTCAACTAGCCTACCAGCTTTCTCAGCCGCCGAATTATACGAAAATACTCCAGCAAGCCGAGAACTGGCGTCCCTATCGCATGTGGGCAAGCGTGCTGCTGCACGTCTGGTTACGCTGTGAAGCAGGCGGCCCGCTTCAGAGACAAGCCGTGGTGTGGCGGCGCAATCAATTGCGCCGCCACACCGTTCCATCGGATCTAGTATTAGACCATGAAACGCCCCTTCTCATAGCACAACTGGCCGTCGGCGTAGACCTGGCCCTCGCGCAGGTCGCAGACCATGTCCCAGTGCAGGCCGGACTCGTTGACGCCGCCCGATTCGGGCAGGGACGCGCCTAGCGCCATGTGCATCGTGCCGCCAATTTTCTCGTCGAAAAGCGTGTCTTTGACGAAACGCTGGATATTGTAGTTCAGACCGAAGGCCGCTTCGCCCAGCGTGCGCGAACCGGCGTCCATGTCGAGCATAGCGTTGAGGAAGTCCAGTCCCTTGCCCGCCTTGCTCTCGATCACTTTGCCATCGCGGAAAGTCAGGCGCACATCCTCAACTTCGTTGCCGTCATAGATGGCGGGATAGGTGAAACGCACTGTGCCGTTGACAGAATTCTCGACAGGGCCGGTGAAGACTTCGCCGTCGGGGAAATTCTCCGTACCCGCGCAGTTGATCCAGGTGCGACCCTCTGTGCGATAGGTGATGTCCGTGCCGGGCGCGACGATGTGAATCTCATCGTGCTGGCTCAAGAGATCGATGACGCGCTGCTGCTCCGCGCGCACCTTGAGC
>DATLSW010000046.1:0-6828 GCA_035533955.1 Ktedonobacteraceae bacterium
GCAAAATCTTCAAGATATTTGCCCGATGAACCATAGGTGACCAGCAAGATCGCGTTCAGGAGCGGACGGGGGAGCAGGAATGTTGCAGCAGGATGCGCGGTGTAGTAGCCGCCAACATAGCGCGTGCCAATCCCCCAGAGCATCATGCCCGCGAGGCAGATGACGATACGCCAGAAACGCCGCCGGGGCGATGCCCCGCGCTTCACGAACTGGCTGAAGCCCCAGGCCAGCCAGGGCAGCAGCATATAATATTGCCATTCAACGGCGAGCGTCCAGAATGGGCCATTGATCTTCTGGTACGTGGATGGCAAATCCATCAGAAAAGTTAGAAAGAGACTCAGGCTACCCAGGTGATCCCACTGCAAATACTGCGGATGTGTCAGGATAATCAACGCGAAGAGGGCGAAGTAGTAACCTGGTAAGATGCGGATGGCGCGCCGCAGATAAAAGGTGCGCGTCGAGGGCCAGGGTTGCTCAAAGATCAGGTGTCTGGCATAGGGCAGAAAGAGCAGAAAGCCCGATAGCACAAAAAAGAGCGTGACACCCGACCAGCCCGCCATCAGGATCGAGGTTCCCAGCGCACCGAGCAGCACGGGTAAATGAAAGCTATAGCTGAGAAGATAGTGAACATGGTACTCGACAACGCTGAGGCAGGCAATGCCCCGCACGCCATCGAGCGCGGGTATAGTTGTGTTCTGGTTAGATTTTTTCTCCTGTAAAGCCAAACAAGCATATTCCTCTCCAGCAGTCAGACAGGTGAAATGGTACGCTTGTGATACGATTGAACAGGGGCTGCGGATGCGGAGTACGCTTATACAGAGAAAAACTAACGCTAATTGAGGAGTAGAATGCATGGCTCGTAGCGCAGATAAGAACACAGGTATTTTTTTGAGCAGGCGAGAATGGATGAGCATCGCTCTGACATGCCTCATCACTGTCCTGGCCGGTATCCTCACGGGGCTTCAGGTCAATGCCGTTTTCATCTTTGTCGTCTCCGGAGCGGCGCTCGCGCTGCTCGCGGGAATGGTCGGGCAGGCAACTGAACAGATCGGCTCGCGCCTGGGAGCAGGCGCAACCGGAGTGCTACAGTCGGCGCTAGGCAACTTACCGGAGCTATTTGTGGGCATTTTCGCATTACGCGCCGGGTTGATCGGTGTGGTGCAGGCCGCGCTCGTTGGCTCTATTCTGGGAAACAGCTTATTCGTCCTCGGTCTCGCGTTCTTCGTCGGAGGACTGCGTCACGGTACGCAGCGTTTTGGTTCCGACGCGCCGCGCATGATCACGATCCTGACCTTGCTGGCTGTAGCGGCGCTGGCTGTGCCGACACTGGTGCAGAATTTGCACACTCCGGCTGCCGGGCATGAAGAGGGGCTGAGCATCGCCTGCGCCATCATTCTTCTGGTCGTCTTTATCGCGAGCATTCCCATCTCTCTCCAGGGTAAAGCGCCGGGTGTTTCGGGCGAACTGAAAGAACCAGCGGCACAGGCACATACCTGGCCGGTCTGGCTGGCGATCTCCGTACTGGTAGGGGCTGGCATCGGCTCCGCGTTCGTTTCGGATTGGTTTATAGCTGCCCTGACGCCCGCCATCACCATTCTGCACATTTCTCCCGCGTTCACCGGCCTGGTTATCGTGGCGCTGGCGGGCAATGCCGTCGAGAACGTCGTCGGCGTCCAGTTCGCGGCGCGCAACCAGTCGAACTACGCCATGAGCGTCATCCTGAATAGCTCGCTCCAGGTGGCGTTAGGGCTGATACCGGTCCTGGTGCTGCTCAGTTTTGTGATAGGCGGCGCGCACCTGACGCTGGTGCTGCCGCCGCTCCTCGTGGCGGCATTAGGACTGACGGCCGTCTTAAGTACCGTGATTATCTATGACGGCGAATCAACCTGGATCGAGGGGTTGGTGCTGATGGGACTCTATGGCATTATCGCGGTTTCGTTCTGGTGGGGATGAACGATACCATCATTGGACAACAAAACTCGTTCCTATGCGGCGTTATGCCGCGTATGATATACTGAATCCGAGGACGATGCGGTGGGCTGTAGATCGGCTCGCGCGCTGAAGAGGCGTCTTATCCTCACGGATCATTGCTGATCCTGGCTGCCAGGGCGCGATAAACCACGCCCCTACCTGTTTTCAAGCGAGGGAAACTGCCCGCACATACCTTGTTTCCCGTAGCAATAGCACAACACGAGGATAACAAATGATGATTGATAATGATGGGGCCATTTCACCCGCCAACACGATTTTCGTCTTGCTCAGCTTTGAAGGTCCCGATGTCTATTCCACCGCCGGCGGCCTCGGAACACGCGTCACCGAACTGAGCGAGGCGTTAGCGACACAGGGCTACACCACGCACCTGATATTTATCGGCGATCCCCATAAGCCTTCCGCCGAGACGCGTGTCGATGGCCGCCTGATTCTCAAACGCTGGTCGCAATGGATCAGCAAATATTATTTGAACGGCGTTTATGACGGCGAAGAACAAAAATTGTATGACTATAACGAAAGCGTCCCCTATCATGTCTATAATGAAATTGTGCGCCCGGCGGCGGCAGAGGGCAAACTGGTAGTCGTCATGGGCGAGGACTGGCAGACCGCCGAGGCTATGATGCGCGTCTCCGATCTGCTGCACTGGTTCGGCCTGCGCCAGAAGGCCCTGCTGCTGTGGAACCTCAATAGCCTCATGTCGCTGCATCGCATCAACTGGGGGAAGCTCAATTATGTGACCACTATCTGCACCGTCAGCAAATATATGAAGCATCGCATGTGGGACTACGGCGTCAATCCCCTGGTCATCCCCAACGGCATCCCAACGCGCCACCTCAATCCCATCGACCAGGACGTTGTCAAACGGCTGCGCGAGATTAGCAAACAGGGCGATCCGCGCCGCATGTTCCTCTTCAAGATCGGGCGTTTCGATCCCGACAAACGCTGGCTGATGGCAATCGAGGCCGTCGCCCGCCTCAAGTATAGCGGCTATCCCGTTACGCTCTTTGTGCGCGGCGGTATCGAGCCGCACGGAGCCGACGTGCTAAAACGCGCCTATGACCTGGGCCTGAACATCCGCGACGTGGTGGCACATCGCCCCAACCTGGAGCAGTGTTTGGAGGCTATTGCCAACACTGGCCCCGCCGATCTCTACAACCTGCGCTTCTTTCTGCCCGAAGATTTTGTGCGCGTTTGCTATGCCGCCGCCGACGCCACGCTCGCCAACAGCGGCCACGAGCCGTTCGGCCTCGTCGCACTCGAAGTGATGGCCGCGCAGGGCATCGCTGTTACCGGCAGCACCGGCGAGGACTACGCTATCTCCTTTGAAAACGCCATCGTCACGGAAACCGACGATCCAGATGAGATCGTCGGCTACCTGCTCTACCTGCGTCGCCATCCCGAAGAGCAGGAGCGCATTCGCTGCGCCGGGCGCAACACGGCGGAAGAGTTCCTCTGGGATCATGTGATCAAAAACCTTGTAGGCAAACTGGAATTCCTGGCGCGCAAGCAAAACATCGTGCTGGCCTAGAGGACGCAGAGTTATTATGGTGGCAAACCTGGCAATCTATACCATTGTGCATCAGCCGCGCCGCTTGAAGCTGCCCGCGCAGCCTATCCCGCGCGGCGCGAGCATCGAGGATATCGCGCGCTGCGTTTTCGACGAGCCGCTGAACGAACGCTACTTCCGTAAAGTGGCAGCTTCCTGCTATTATCCGACCACGCGCCTGTTCCTGCAACTGGTGCGCGAGCAGGGGCTGCGTCTCTCCATCGGCCTGTCGCTCTCGTTCGCGCGGCAAGCGCAATCCTGGGAACCCGCGCTGCTCGATCTCTTCCGCGAACTGATCGCCGAGGAGAACGTCGAGTTGATCGGCGTCGAGCCGTATCATAGCTTCCTCTTTTTGCTCGATCTGCCCGCGTTCGTGCTGAGGATGCAGTTGATGGGCGACGAGATGGAGCGCATCTTCGGCAAACGCCCCGCTGTGACAGATACGACGGAGATGGGTATGTCGGCTACGATCTACAATGCTCTCGACACGGCGGGCTTTCGCGGCGCGCTGCTGGACGGACGCCAATGGGTGATGGAATGGCGCGCGCCGACCTACCTCTACCGCTATAGCGACGAAGACCCACTGCCGTTGCCTCTACCCGTCAAACGCGCCCAATTCACGCCGCGCAGCAAGCGTTCGCCGCAAAAGTTGCTGCTGGACAATGATCGTGAAAGCGGTCCCTATCTACTGGCGCGTCACACGCAGTTGAGCGACGACGTGGGTTTCCGCTTCTCCAACACCAACTGGTCGCAGTATCCGCTCTACGCCGACACCTACGCGCGCTGGATCGCGCAGACGCCCGGCGACGTGGTACTGCTGGGCTGGGACTACGAGACCTTCGGCGAGCATCATCACCGCGACACCGGTATCTTTGACTTCTTGCATTCACTTCCCGCTGCGCTTGAGCAACAGGGCATTACCACCTGCACCGCCAGCGACATCATCGATCGTGTTACGCTATCCGGTTCCGCGCATCACCTGCCTCTGCCCATCTTCCCGACGACATGGGCGGGCGCTGGCAGCCTGGATTTCTTCACCGGCAACAGCGCGCAGCAGACGATCCTACAACTGATGGGCTACGTCTATGGGCAAGCGAAGCTAACCGAGAATCCCGACCTTGTCGATATCGCCCTGTGGCTGGCGCAGTCCGACAACCTGCACCTGATCCAGTGGTTCGGGCGCGGCGGCTCGGAAGCCGCCGTCTCCGCGCACTTCACGCCGCGCGAGTGGTGGGAATTGGGCGGCGAGCGCATCATCCACGAGCAGCAGCAAGTCTACGTGAACGCCCTGCACGCGATGGAGCCATACCTGCCCGCCCGCCTGATCCGCCGCTCGCGCATCCATAATCCCATCAAACCCAACCGCCGCTACCGGCGCAGCGGGGAAAACCATGTGGCGGCGCAATTGATTGCGCCTGTCATGGAACGGTGAAGGGATATCCAAACATCTTTTCTCTGGCCGCCACTGCCGGGTGTAACCATTATGTACGATCGTACATAATGCTCTGAAACCTCTCACCTGCTTTGCCACTGTATTCTTTCCATTCTGCTGCATAGGCCACGACAAGCTCCGACAGAAACAATAAAATCCACCACAAATCGTTTTCGATCCGGGATTTACTTCCGACCCTCTAACGGGCTTCACAGGCCATTTAGCCGAGGCGGGAACCGGCTGGGGAAAGACGATGTTGATGTTTCAATCCCTAACGGGAGGGTCGGAACTAAATCGTAAAGCGTTCTGTGCTTGACAAGCAAGTTGCTCCTTTGTAGAGTATGACTATACACGTTGTACCCGAACAAGGAGCGAACCATGTCTAGTATACCCGACCAAGTCCAGCTTGACCAGACCACGGTGACCGCCCTCATCGAGAGTGATGCGCTCTGTCAGCGCGTGCGCGCCCTCTTCGAGCTGCTGGATTGGAGCGTCATCCCTGAGCAGGTGTCCGACCCGCATCAGCGCGGCCATCGTCCTCATCAGGAGAGCGCCTACCTCAAAGCCCTCTTGCTCAAACTGAGCGAGTCGTTGACCTATTGTACCACCTTGCGCCGCTACCTCGTCGAACACCCGCTGCTCGTTCTCGAACTGGGTTTTACCCCGGTCCGCGATGCGCAAGCGCCCTACGGCTTCGATGTCGAACGCACCGTGCCGTCCGCGCGCTGGTTGCGCAAGAAACAGCAAAGCCTGGACCCCTGCCTGTTGTCGGCGCTGCTCTCTGCCACCGTGCAGGCGCTGCTGGGCGAAATCCCCGGCCTGGGCGAAACCGTCGCCTTCGATGTCACTCACATCGCCGCCTGGGTCAAGGAAAACAACCTGCGCGCCTATGTCTCCAACCGCTACGATCCTACCCATCAGCCGACCGGCGATCCCGACTGCAAGCTGGGGGTCAAACGTTCGACCAACAAAGAACAACCCGATGGCTCCTCCAAAGAGGTCAAAGAGTACTACTGGGGGTACGGCTCTGGCGTCGCTACCAGCACTGACCCGGTCTACGGCGATATCGTCCTGGCCGAATACACCCAGCCCTTCAACGAAAACGATGTCACCTTTTTTCATCCGCTCTACGTACAAACCGTGGCGACGCTCGGCTTCTATCCCACCAATCTCACTGCCGACGCCGCTTATGATGCCTGGTACATCTATGAACGCGCTGTCCATCACGGCGGCATCGCCGCTATCCCCCTCAACCAGCACGGCCATCCTGTGGTCGAGCGCGATGCTGATGGCGTGCCGCTGTGTGCGGCTGGCCTGCGCATGGTGCCACAGTTCCCCTTCGCTCACACCAATGGCTACTCCGCCCTGCGCTTCCGTTGCCCGCTCGTCTTTCCTCAACCTCGCGACTTCACCTGTCGCCAACCCCAGTTTGCCTCTGGTCGCGGCTGCGTCAAGGATGTCAACTGGGAGAAAGGCGGCCTCATGCGCGTCTTACTGAACCGCGACAGCCCCCAATATACCACCGTCTATCGCCAGCGCACCTCTTGCGAGCGTGTCAACAGCCACAGCAAAGAGCAGTTCGGTCTCGCTCATCCCAAAGTGCGCAACCAGCGCTCCGTCGAGCATCTCACGACCCTGACCTACATCCTGATCAACCTCAAAGCCCTGTACCGGGCCCGCCTCACCAATCGTCTGCTGTTGCGGCGGCGGCTCTCTTGACGTTTGCACGACCCAGGCGTAATTCTTGAGGACGATGCACTCCCTTCCCAGCAGAGCTTGCTTCTGGGACAGCGCTTGCTGTCTCCGATACCTCCTCGTGCCTTGAAAACCGGTCAGCGATGCTCTTTCACCCACGGTG